>CAZFSX010000052.1:2302-12140 GCA_964522115.1 uncultured Pseudobdellovibrionaceae bacterium
CATCATGTCGGCAGGACCATGGTAATCATCTTCGATAACAGCAATCGCTGACCGTGCGGCTGCGGTCAATAACGCAGAGCTAACTCCGTGTCCAGTCACGTCCCCAATGCAGGCAATCAGTTTACGATCTTTCACCATGTAATACCACCAATCGCCTCCGCATTCATTAGCAGATTCATAAAAACCGGCGATGGAAACATCCTTATTATCAAAATAATTTTCAGGTAAAAATTGTTTTTGGACATCTCTTGCGGTGGACATTTCAACCTCGTGACGAAGGCTTTGTTCCCTGTCACTCATGAGTTTTCGTAAGTCAGAAACCATTTTATTAAATACGGATGCGGCTCGACCCACCTCATCAGTTCCGGAAACTTGCATCTTTGCGTCCATTTTTCCTTGTCCAAATAATTCCATGGTCTTAACCAAGGAGTGCAATCGCTCTGTTAAACTTCGAGCCAAGAAAAAACTTGCAAAAAAAGCGATGCCAACAAGTAAAACAAGGATGGCGAAAGATTTAATAAGAAACATAAGACTTGATCGATGAATAGATTTTTTATCAGTCAATGTTAAAAAGACCAAGGGGCGTTTTCCTATATTAGAAAATGAAATATAGACACCATCTCCGTGAGGGGATTTTCCTTCATATGAGGTTTCACTCAGTTGTTGATTCAGAATTGGATCCATACTTTTCTTATCTAGCAAATTTTGAAGATCAGGTGGTGGATTGGATTCCGAAGACATTAAAACGCGGCCTTGAGTATCTATTAGATACAGTTCATTCATGGATGTTTTAATGAAGACTTTTTGAGCGGCCTCTGTTTTTAATTGTTCTACAGTTGAAAACAGAGGAATGGCTTTATTATTCCATTCTAAATCTAAAAAAGAAGCTTGGGTTGCCGCAAGTTGAAGATTTGTATCCAGAATGTAAGATTTTTTGTCTTGAATATAAAAATTCGTTCCAAAAATAAAGTATCCTAAAAGGCCTAGCAGAGGAAACAGAGTCAGCAAGCTTAAAATTTTTCGACGAAGATTCACAAAGCTTTCCTTTTTTAAAATTATCAAGCAGACTTTAGATATGATGCTACCAAGTTGGTTACGGACGATCAATAAAACACTTTTGTTCTTCTTCTTTATTTTAGTACTGGTACTTCTGTATGCCTTTGCATTGACTATCAGTGATACTTTAGCCTCTGTTTGGATTCCTGTTGATACGCGCGGACTTCAGATTTTATCTGAAAATTACCAATTGGAGGGTAGTGTTGATCGTCGATTGATTCATGATTCGCTTTGGTTGCCATTGAAGCAAAAAAAAGCAGTCTACCTTGGTGACACTTTATGGGTTCGAAGTGGAAGCCATATGACTCTTGTTGTTCCACCAGATACCAAAGTGGACTTGGAAGAAAATACATTGGTTCGTCTTCAGTTTTTTCAGAATAAACTTTTGATTGTTTTGAAAAAAGGGGAAGTGCATGTGAAAGCTAAAAAAGAAGTGATGATGCAGGTTGGGGAAAGTAAAACGCAGGAACCCATTAAAGAAGGTCGTGTGGGTGTTGTTCCTAAAGAACAGCAAATGGGGATGCCATCCTCGATGGAAACTGTCTAAGGACAAAATGAGAAAAATCAATATCAACCGGGTTTGGATATTGATTCTGAAGAGGACTTAAAACCTGAAGAATTAGGTCTGAAAAAATTTCCCTACCCCGTCAGTAAAACAATTTTTCTGCACTTTGGTCGAGGTCAAATACTGATTTTACCAGCAAAGCAATGTGAAAAGTCCTGCCGATTAAAAATACGCCAAGGTTCTGAGGTGAAGGTCGAACGTAAATTCAATAAAGGTATGACTCCATTTGCTCGTGTAGAATTGAATCTAACATCCAATGGTCAGTGGTCCTGGGTCTTAGAAGATGATAAGGATTTTGAAGGGCTTTTTGAAATCCAACCAATGACCAGTGAAAATTTTCAAAGAGCTTTAAAGGACCAAAAAAATATTGAAATCTTAGAACAAGTTCAAAAATAAATTCGATTCTGGTCAACTGGACTTTTATTGAATGACTTGAACAGTTGATCGTTGGATCTAAAAAACTAGCACTTTGTCGGATCATCAATTTGAGTCAGTCATCCGAAAAGACAATTATGAAAATCGGAATGTTTTATTGCAGTTTATGGTTATTGACTTCATGTGCATCGCGCTTGGTTGTGACAAGTGAGCCTGCGGATGCCAAGGTTTATGTGCGTACACCAGGGACCACGGAAAAAGTGGACTTGGGGCAGACTCCCATGGAAATGAAAACAACTCAACTTCAGGAAAAATCTCGATTGCAAAATAATTCAGGTGAATATCGAGAGTTGATCGTCGAAAAAGAAGGATTTAAATCACAAATTTTGTTTTTGCCGGTGGCTCGATTCGCCAATATTGAAACAAAGGTATTTGCAAAGTTAGAACCTCTTCCACCGACTCAACCTGAAGTTGCGGAACAATTAGTTCAGCATTTGTTCAATGCTCAACAATTTGCACAAACCAGCGCCTTCGATCGAGCTCAAGTTGAGTTGGATGCAGCCTTGAAAATTTATCCAAAATTTACGCGTGCTCTATCGATGCGTGGAACGCTTTACTATTTACAAAAAAATTATGTCGAAAGTTTGAAATGGTATGAAAAAGCATTGGAAGTCGATCCGCAGTATCAAGATGCTGTGAAAATGATCACTCGTTTGAATGAACTCTTAAAAAAAGAGGTCAAACAATGAAGATAATAAAAACTTTTGTTTTGTTTTTAGTCCTTATTTTTGCAGCAACACAAGCTGAAGCACAGTTGTCCTATGAAATGATGACAGCAAAAAGTATGATGGAAAAACAAATTTCAGAACGTGTCCATGAAGCTTTAGGGACAACCTTAAGCAAGGAATCCTATTCCGTAAATGTCGATGTTCGTCTGGTAGAAAAGCCCGTAGATCAAGAGAAAGAACAACCTTTACCAACAAAAATTGAATCCTTGCCTTCTGATATGACTTTGGGGGTCATTGATGCGGAACCTTTGATCAAAATGTATGTTGATAAAATTCACCAGTTGGAAAATAGAAAGCCTCAAGAAGCTCAAAGCTTTCTGCAGAAGTACAATGTTTCGGGTGTTAATATTATTGTAGGTATTGATGAAGGTTTTCCAGCTCAATATAAGAATGAGCTAGGTGGGTGGTTAAGAAAATGGTCTTCTGCAAATTTTGGTACTTCCACAACAACTGAAATAAAACCGATTCGCACGCCTCCTCCAAAGAAAAAAGATGTTGAAGAAGCAAAAAAAGAGGAAAAAAAGGACGAGAAAAAAGAAGAAAAGAAAGAAGAAAAACCTGAAACAGCTTTGGATAAAATGCATAAAATCCAAAACATGTTAGGTTTCGCAATGATTGCAGTGGCTCTTTTAATTGGTGCTGGAATTTTAGCGTATATTTCATGGCAAGGAAGTAAAAATGAATTGGCCATGATGGAAAAGCAAGCTCAGCAAGCAAGATCTGCTGCTTTGCCGATGTCTTCATCCAACAACGAAACTAAAAAAGAAGATGATGACACGGATCGACCTGCGGTCAGTGATGAGTCCATCACGGCGATGCGCGATCTGCAGGAGCTGAAAGAAATTCGCGGAAAAATTATGGACCTTCATTCTGAAGTTGGACTTCAGATGAAAAATGTTTTTGGACTGTGGCTGGAAGGGTCTCGAGAAGGCATGTTTAAGTTTGCTACCTATCTAGATTGTGTCATGAATGAAGAAAAAAATGCCATGTCCAATTTAAATCTTCCTCCTGTTCCAGAAGAAAAAAAATCAGTCTTGGCTGGCGTATTTCAAGAAATGTCCAGCTTGAGTGTGCAAGAAAAATTATATTCTTCGAAACAAGTGTATTGGGAATTGATGGCTTCAAAAGTTCTTGGACATGATTCGTTAAAGAAACCATTCAGCTACGTCTCCAGTATGTCTGTTAAGGAAGTAAAAGAGCTTGTTGAAACTCAACCGGCGGAAGCTCAAACTCTTCTAGTGTTAAATTTGCCTGACCGCTTAAGAGAACCATTTTTGAAAGAGACCGGCTTGGATTTAAAACGTAAAGTAATCAAGCAGGCTTTGAATCTGGAAATGATTGAAACAAAAGATATGGAACTTCTCAGTGAAGCAGTCAAAGCCACAGCGACGAAAATTAAATCTGGTAGTTATAAGCAACCTGTTCTTCCTCTGGCCGCCCAAGTTCTTCGAGATATGGATGAAATGGAAGAAATTTCAGTTCTTCGAGAGATCACTCCCAACTTGAAAGACCGTGGCGTCAGTTTAAAATTATCTTTTACAACACTTTCTTTTATGGATGAGTGGAAAGATGAGTGGATTCGAACTTTAGCTGAAAGAACTCAGCCGGAACACTGGGTGACTTTGCTTAGAGCTGTTCCTGATCTTCAATCTAAGGTGATGCCTGTGATGCCAACTGGATTGCAAGAAATTGTGAAAGACGACTTGAATCTTGCTGATAAATCAAAAGCATCAGAAAAAGATCGATTGCTGAAAGAGTTGAAATATTATCTGCAGATTGCTTTGGATGAAATGGGACAAACGCCAAGTGATCTATATCAATGGAGTGAAGACGCCAATGTCAGTGCAAAAGCTGCTTAGCTTCAGTGCTATCTTTTTCATCTTCGCTTTAAGCCAGCAAAGTTTGGCTTACTCAAGCCTTCGTATTGGATTGATGGGTGGATTGGGTTCCGCCTATTCGAATGCTCCTGATAATACTTTGACGGAAGATCCTTTATCCGGCGAGTTGTTTATCGACTACGCTTTGGATGATCGCTTTGTTATCGGAGTCGAGCATCAGAGAAGCGGAAGTATTTCTCCTCTGGCTACCAGTGTTTCTTTCACGGGTGTTGAGATGAAGTGGTATCCCTATTCTGCTCAGCCACAAGTTCTTCCTGATACGAAAGATTTGCAGTACTCAATGATTTCAATGAGAGAGCTGGCGCCCTATTTTGGAGGAGGTGTTGGCTTTGATCAATCCAGTATTTTGCCTCCGGTCAAGGGGCAAAAACCGGCGGCAGCTGTAGGGTTGTATATCAATTTGAAAACGGGTGTCGATATGCCTTTATGGAGACAATTCGGCGCGCGAAGTGAACTTGGATTTTCGATGACAGCAGGTGGAAGTGGTTACACGCGAATGTCCTATTTAATGTTAGGTATTTACGTTTATTTGTAGACGGAGTTGCATATGAATATTTCTGGTATACTTGGAATCTTAGCGGCAGTAGGGATGTTTGTCGCCTCATTATTGATGACAAGCGGTAACAAAGATATTTTCTTTGATACACATGGTATGTTCATTGTGTTCGGTGGAACATTGGCTGCTTGTATGCTGTGTTTTCCATTACCTACTTTGTTTGGATTGTTTCGAATCGTGTTTCAAAAAATCATTGGTAAGTTTTCTCATCGCCATGAGCAAGTGATTCGTGAAGTTGTGGATCTTGCACGAGGTTACCGAGAAAACGCTCAGTTCCTATCTCAAGCAGCAACCAATATTAAAACTCCGTTTTTAAAAGAAGCCGTGGAATTGACGGTGCGTGGTGGTATTACGGAAGCCGAAGTGGATCAGATTTTAGAAATGCGTGCATCCACCTTATTTCTAAAATATGAAGAGGAAGCTTCGATTTTTAAAACGATGGCCAAATTTCCTCCTGCTTTTGGGTTGATGGGAACAACATTGGGGATGATTTCTTTATTGAGCAATATGGGAAATCCAGATTCATTAAAATCCTTAGGTCCTTCCATGGCGATTGGTCTGGTTGCCACACTTTGGGGGATCGCTCTTGCCAACTTGGTATTTTTACCGATGGCAGAAAATCTGACAAAGCTAACAAAAGATGATGAGCTTCTTCGTGATATCGTGATTGAAGGAATCAAATTGGTTCGACTAAAAAAGCATCCTGCCGTAGTGGAAGAATTTTTGAAGAGTTATTTGTTACCTAAAGATCGAGAAAAAATGAAAAGAGCTGCATAAACAATGAGTGCTGCAAAGAACTTGGATCCATCGCAAAGACCTGCACCTGGAGCTTCAACATCGAAGCCTGGTCTGTCTATTGCAAAAAAAGATGGATTGCCATTGGCGCCAGGATCGAAGTCAACACATCCAGAAAAAGCAGGAACTGTTGTCACCATTCGTCGAACAGCTCGCAAGCATATGAGTAAAGGCGGTGGGCATGATGATGAAAGTAACTGGCTTGTTTCTTACGCAGATATGATGACTTTGCTTGTTGGTTTTTTTGTGATGCTGCAAAGTTTTTCAAAAGTTGATACAGCAAAATACGAAACTATCAAGCGAGAAGCGACCAAGGTCTTCGGAGGAGAATACAAAGTACCATTTGAAAACTTTTCCCGTCGATTGAAAGAAGATGTGAAGCGATCCAATTTACAAGACCAAGTTTTTTTCAATGAAAGTGATGAAGGAATTAATATTACATTCCGTGGAGCGCTTTTTTTCGAGTCTGGTAGTTCTTCATTAAAGGCTGAGGCCAAACAATTGCTTTTGGGATTGATTCCAACAATTGCGGAACAGGGTAAAGATTTTGGAATCGTGGTGGAAGGTCATACTGACAATCGACCCATTGTGGGTGGTGTTTTTGCGTCCAACTGGGAACTTTCTAGCGTGCGTGCTTGTTCTGTCTTGAGGTTGTTTGAGGAGAAGGGTTTTGATCGTACTCGCTTGAAAGCCTTAGGGTGGGGAGATACTCGTCCCATATTGCCCAACAACGACACAGCAGGAAATCCGATTGTCGAAAATCAAAGTCAAAATCGTCGCGTTGTGATTCGCATCATTCGTAACTGGGAACCTTAATTCAAGAAAAAGGATTGATGAAATACTTCCATTCAAGCTAATCTTGATTCATTTCAAATTGATAGGAATCAGGAGTTGTCGCATGAATGAATTTCAAGGAAAAATTGCGTTGATCACAGGTGCTAGTGAAGGCATTGGTCGAGCCACTGCAAAAGTTTTTGCACAAGCAGGTTGTGATTTGATTTTAGTGGCACGTAATCAAAAGCGTTTAGAAAGTCTGAAAACAGAATTATCCAATTTTCCCGTCAAAATTCGCATTCAATCTTTAGATCTACAAGACGCTCTAGCTGTCGATGATTTTTTTCAGACGGTGAAGGACATCGACTATGCCGTGAACAATGCCGGCATTGAAGGCCATATGGCTGCTATCCAAGATCTGAGTTTAAAACATTTTCAAGATGTTTTTGATGTCAATGTACGAGCCATGTTTCAATGTTTGCATCACGAAGTCCGAATATTGCACTCGCTAAAAAAGAAAGGTGCAATCGTCAATTTGGCATCCATTGTTGGATTTACAGGAGTTGCGAATTCAAGTCTGTACTCAGCCAGTAAACATGCAGTCATTGGCTTGACACGTTCTGTGGCCGTTGAGCAAATTCATGCGGGCATTCGTGTGAATTGCATAAGTCCTGGTGCGACAGATACAGCCATGTTAGATCGAGTGATGGGTCCTCGCAGTCAGCAATTTCTCACACTTCAACCAAATCAAAGATTTGTGCAACCAGAAGAAATTGCAGAATCAGCATTATGGTTATGTTCCAAAAAATCAGAATGTATCGTTGGACAAAATATTGTTATTGATGGTGGTCGAACTACCAATCTTGTTTAATGAAGAACATTCATTTTTTCTGTGATTTGGATGATGAGACTATCAGGACATGATCCGTAATGGTATTCGTAGGTTTCGAGTGGATTTTTCATCGTTTTAAATCCTAGGTTTTTCATACGAACAAATAAATCGATATCATGAAGTTCGCCCTGGAAACCTCCTGCAGACAGGATGGCATCTTTCCTTCCACAAATCAGTCCTGTGGCTACGTCAACCTCATCCAGAGTGATCGTTTTTGTAGAATCAAAATAGTCGACCACTCTTGGTGTGGGGCCATTGTGAATGACTTCAAAGGAACCAATGGAAAGATCCAGTTGGTTTTCTATAAGGCTTTCTGTCAAATAACGAATGTGATTTGATTTATAACGATCATCAGAATCAATGAAAGTCACAATTTCACCTTCCGCTAAACGAAGCCCCATATTCAGGCCAGAAGCTTGTCCTTCATTCGTCATCCAATAATAGCGAATTTTGGAACTTTGAAAGGAATCCACCACCTCTTTTGTACGGTCTGTGCTTCCATCGTCAATAATGATCAACTCAAAATGGGGATAGTCTTGTTCTAAAACTGATTCAATGGCGTGATGAAGAATGTAATCCCGATTGTAGGTGCTCATGATCACAGAAACAAAGGGCAGTTGATTGATAATCATATATTCCAACTTTCAAAATGAAGAAGTAGTTTCAAAACTTCACCGAAAGCTTATTTTATATCGGGAATAGGCTTTGAAAAGATGTTAGTTTTCTAACAGTTTTCAGTGCATGATAAATTCCTAGAAATACATGGAATTAAGAAATATTGTTTTTTCTTAAAGAACAAACATAAGGTGATTTGATAGAGACGAAAAAAACGTGCAGGCTTACTCAGAAGATCCCATTGAGCCACTTCCTCGTTCGTAGGTAGTGGCCCCTGCTACACCCCGCGGGAATAGATGCGGCCTTTCCAGCGGATGGGGTTTTTACGAAGTTGGTCCCAGGCGGCGGCCATGCTGATCAGAATAAAAAGTGTGATTGAAAATGGAAACAACAGAACGCCCAAGATGGAAAATTGTCCCCACTTTTTTTGTCGTACAGCGATCAGGACCAAGCTTGCCAAGCAAGGAATCAATAAAAAGATACTTTGTCCCAACCGAAATGATCCTGTTAATCCGGCTAAGGCGAAGAAGACTTCCGCTGTGGAAGTGATATGGCTGTTCGAAAATCCTAAATGGAAATTGCGTCTCCAACCCTGGAAGAACTCTTGAAAGTTGGAATACATGCGAACATGAAAAAGGGGATTTTCAGGATGCCAAAGTTCGTACACTTTTCCGTTTTGTAAATACTGACGTGTAAAAGCTAAATCTTCCGCCAAATCTTTTTTCACCAATTCATGTCCCCTCATTGCAACATAAGACTTGGTGTGAAAAAGTAAAAACTGTCCATTGCAATAAACAGAACCTTGACGGGCGGGCCATTGAGCTCGCGTGGCAACCATCAACAGCGCAAAAAATGGTCCCAATAATTTTTCCCACCAAAGCTCTGTGCGATGAAAACTTTGTGCACAAATCAAATCCGCAAAAATATTTTTCGATAAGCTCTCTTGATAAAAATCTTCTAACCATCGATGAAAAAAATGTTGGGTGTCGGCATCGGTGAAAAGAACCCATGAACCTAAAATATGATCTTTGGCCTGGTGACAAGCCCAGGATTTTCCAGTCCAGTCTTTCGGGCGTTCTGCTGCAGAAATGACCTGGGCTCCGTACTGCTGAGCCAAGGAATGCGTGCGGTCCTGACTGTGATCATCCACAAGAATCCATTGAATTCGCAATGGACCGGCTTGAAAAATACCATCCCCTAGGCTTCTTAAATTTTGAAAGCTGGTTTGAAAAATGGGAAGATTGGATTCTTCATTGCGAGCTGGAACAACAACCGTCAAAAAAATTTCATCACAAGGTTCTTGCCTCATTTGGAGAGGAGTTTTTTTGGATGCCGTTTGAAAAATGGAAGTCCATTTTTTCCAAAAAGCATCTGCCGAAGAAAGGCGAACAGACCAGCGTGCAAAACTCGCTATCCATAAAAAAAGTCCTAGATAAGAAAGCAGATAGGGAGTCCAATCCTTCATAGTTTGGGCAGAGCTTTCAAAGTTTCAGCAACACCGGGATAGCCTTCTGAAAACCAAGT
>CAZFSX010000053.1:0-11344 GCA_964522115.1 uncultured Pseudobdellovibrionaceae bacterium
ATGATTAAAACAGATTGAGTTTGATTCAGGTTTTGACACCCGACCATCAAAAGAAAGCAAAAGAATGTAAAAAGAGAAAGATAGTTTTTTTTCATGATTGCTGGGTTCAGGATTCAAGGCTTCCGTCATTTCGTCAAGGGGATTGAGAATTGTTTGACCGCTTGTTCTTCATTTGTTGATAATAGATATACCCTTGAAGGGTATTCCGTGAAAAAGGTGGGTTTTATGCTAAATGAGAAAATTTTTGCCGTTGCACATTATGCAGATCAAGCTGTTCTTTGGCTTCTTCTTTTTATAAGTGTGTTAAGTGTTGGAATGATTTTGGAACGATTTTTTACTCTTCGAAGATTATCTTATGAAAGCGGAAAAGTTCGATCCCGGCTACGTTTGATTATTTCAAGTCAAAGTTGGCAAGATGTCGAGGATCTTTCTCGAGATGTCGAAACTCTTGAAGGTCGTTTTGCAAGTTATGCAATGAAGCACTTGAAAGAAAATGGGTCAAAGGGTTTAGAGGAACTTTATCACGGTTTTGTTTTAAGTGAAAAACCTGATTTAGAAAAGTTTTTGGGCTTTTTAGCCACTGTCGGATCGAATGCGCCTTACATAGGATTATTTGGAACTGTTTTAGGGATAATGAAGGCCTTTCATGATTTGTCACAAGCGACAGATGCTGGTCAGCAGACTGTCATGGCGGGAATTTCGATGGCACTTGTCGCTACAGCAACAGGATTGTTGGTCGCGATTCCAGCTGTGGGTTTTTACAACTATTACCAACGTTTGGTGAAGGGCATTTTGCAAAATCTGGAAAGTTTAAAAGAAGTTTGTATGGCTTACGCTAAGAAAAAAGGGATTTAGTATGGCCTCAAAATCATCTTTCGATCAAGATGAAGTTATCAGTGAAATCAATGTTGTTCCCCTGGTTGATATTATTTTGGTTGTTTTGATTATTTTTATGGTGACAGCACCAATGATCATGAAGCCATCCATTCAGGTAAATCTTCCCAAGGCGGCAAGCGGAGAAAAATCCATTCCAACGCAGTTGAATATCACTTTAACTGTGGATGGTAAAATCATCTTGAATGGACAAATTGCAACAGAGGATAACGTGAAAGAAAAATCTATGCAGGAACTGGCAAAAGATGCCGAAGTTCAAGCTGTGATTTCTGCTGATAAAGATGTTCCTCATGGCAAGGTTGTCAGTATTATTGATGTTGTCAAAACGGCAGGAGTGAAAAAATTTGCCATTACAATCGAGCAAGCCAAATAACTTCTGGGTTTGAAGGATTCTACTAAGGATTTTTTTCCGCTATTTGATCTAGAATAGGGTTCACAAAAATTTGAACCCTTCTTAGAGTCGATTTTCGATCTTTAAATAAAATCGTATTTTTTCCTGGACTCAGATGAATCAAATCGGTCATGAAAGTGTTTTGATCTTTGATGAAGATGGACGCTGTAAATCCATTCGTTTCATTGATGATCTTTAATGTTTCGGTGGGTCCTAAAAGTTTACACGATTTACCTTGAATTCTAAGTCTTAAGCTGTGAATTGTTTTTTGTAAATCGCCGGTTTGACATTCCAAATCTAGATTTTCTGCCTGTAGTCGATAGGTCTGAGTTTGTTTTTCAGACTCATCATCAGATTTTGGATTTGAGTCCCCATTGCTGGCGGGGCGACGAGAATCATCCTTTTGAAATGATGTTGAGACCTCTGTTGCTAAGATCTCTGCAGTTCGTTCGGTGTTTGATTCGTCATGAGTAAGAGAACGCAGAGTAGGAATGCCTAAAATAAGCACCAAAAAAAGGGTGAGTAGAATAAAGTGATTTTCCTGTTTCACATTTTGAGGCATGAATTCTGATCGGCAAATAATTGACAGGACTTGATGGATTTCAGTCCTGAGACGGTTTTGAAATTGTCAGGATTTCGTTTTATTTCTTCGTATGTCTACGAATGAGACACATTTTTGACGCTTTAAATTTGTGAAACAGGTCGTTACGAAATGAAGGACCTCATTGCTCTTACCATCCAGATTCGTTAAAGTACCGACCTATGGACGGTGTGCTTAAAATGATTGAATTAAAAAAAAGGTCCGATATCCACTGGGCAAGAAAAATTTGGCACATGGCCGGAGTCAGCTTGATGGCTGTGCTTTATGCTTTCATCCCTGAGCGGGTGAGCTTGATGCTGTTATTGATATCCTTTCTAGTTTTTGTTCCTATGGATATCTTTCGTCAGCGTTATGAATGGTTTAATCAATTTATGGTGGCATTTTTTCGTCCTATTTTGCGTCAAAGCGAAGTTCATCGTTTGGCTGGAACAACCTATCTTTTAACGGGTGTTTTGATTGTGGTTTTTCTTTTTCCACGCCCCATTGTTCAATTAACCTTATTGTTTCTAGCTTTTGCTGATCCCTTGGCTAGTTACATTGGAATTCGGTATGGAAGAGATAAGATTTTCCGCCATAAAAGTTTGCAAGGAACTTTGGCAGCACTGTTTGTTTGTGGGTTGATTTCTTTTATCTATTTGTACACCCATAATATTTTGGTAGAGCACATTTTTGGAGTCAGTTTGGCGGCTGGAATTATTGGTGCTCTTTCAGAGCTTATTCCAATAGGTAAATTGGATGATAATCTAACTTTGCCCGTCTTGAGCGCATCATCTTTGTGGTTGATGTTTTATTTATTGGGGGCTTTGTAATTTTTTTAACACGGGGGGAGCTGTGGATATGTCACAAGATGTTCGGAATCAAGGGAAAACAAATCCATTGAGTGAGAATCAAGAAGTTCAATTTCGAATGCATCCTGAAAGTGATTCCCATGATTCTCACCACGATCATTCTGAAAATATTGAAGGACGTATTGTGACGACGTCAGGTGTTCGAAAAAAACTTTCAATGCACATCTATATTCTTCCCAACCTTGTTACAACAGGAAATATTTTTTGCGGATTTTATTCTATTATTCACGCAATTAAGGGGGAATTTCTTGTTGCTGCCTATGCTATTGTTGTGGCTGCGATCTTTGATTTGATGGACGGTCGACTAGCTCGATTAACACGTTCCACAAGTAAGTTTGGGGCGGAATATGATTCCCTTTGTGACTTAACTAGTTTTGGTGTGGCTCCTGGGATTCTTCTTTTTCAGTGGTCTCTTCATCCATTTGGCCGCATTGGTTGGTTGGCCAGTTTTTTATTCGTCACTTGCGGAGCGCTTCGTTTAGCAAGATTCAATGTGCAGGCGGGTGTCGTTGAAAAAAATTATTTTCAGGGTTTGCCGATCCCCATGGCTGCTGGAATTGTGGCTTCTTCCGTTCTGGCATTCCAAGATTTAGAATTGGAAGCGACGGGCAGTGTTGGTCTTTTATTGATGACCTTTTTATTAGCTTTGGTCATGGTCAGTACATTTCGTTATCGTAGCTTCAAAGATTTAGATTTAAAGGAACGTATGCCTTTCCGCTATTTGGTTTTAGGTGTGGGAGTGATTGCGGTTGTGGCGTTAAGACCCGAAGTGATGTTATTCGTTCTTTTCTTAAGTTATGCTAGTTTGGGAGCTGTTTTTGGTTTCTTAAAACTTGGAAAAAATGTTCGAAAACTTCGTCCCAGTGTTTATATGCCAGCCAATGTTCAGGGAGAGCATGATTTAATTTTGGAAGACGATGATGAGATTATTCCTGAAGGGAATAAAAAATAATGAGATCAAATCGTGAAAAAACTTACTCCGTCGCTGTCATAGGAGCCACGGGGGCAGTGGGAAAAATGTTTCTTCAAAAGCTGAAGGAAGAAAATTTTTCAGTTTCTGATTTATACCTGTATGCCAGTGATCAGTCAGCAGGAAAGTCCATTTTGTTTCAAGATCGTGAGTATATTGTTCAAAGTCTTTTTGAAGAAAATATTCCCCAAGTTGATTTTGCTTTTTTTAGTTCAGGGGATGATGTCAGTGCTCAGTGGGCAGAAAGTTTTGTGCGACAAGGGGCTTGGGTCATCGACAATTCTGCAGCATTTCGAATGAACTCGAATATTGATTTGGTTGTTCCTGAGGTGAATGGAGATTTATTATCTAAAATTCAGAATAGAATTATTGCAAATCCTAATTGCAGTACAATTCAGTTGGTTCTTCCTCTAGCAGCTCTTCAAAAAAGCTTTGGCTTACAGCAAGTGATTGTATCTTCTTATCAGGCTGTCAGTGGAGCTGGGCAGCCTGGAATGGATGAATTACAGCAGCAAAACAGCGATCATCCATCTCAGCCTCCTCGTGTGTTTGCTCGTAGGATTAGCAAAAATTGCATTCCTCAAATTGGAAGTTTTGATCAAGAGGGACTTTCTTCCGAAGAAAAAAAAATACAAAATGAAACAAAAAAAATCCTGAGGGATCCTCATTTGTCTGTCAGTGCTTTCACGGTTCGAATTCCAATACCGAATGTACATAGCGAGTGTGTTTGGGTTAGACTTAAGTCCAGAGTCACGAAAGAACAGATTTTAGAATCCCTAAAGAAACAACCGGGGTTGATTGTTTCTGCTCAAGATGATCAGTATCCAACAGCCTTGGATGTTCACGGCAAGGACCCTGTATTTGTTGGTCGAATTCACCAGGACAGTGATGATCCTTATGTTTGGAAGTTGTGGGTTGTTGCAGATAATTTGCGAAAAGGTGCTGCAACAAATGGACTACAGATAGCACAAGAAATTCTTCGTTATCAAAATCGACAACAGGGCTAGGTCCAGAAGCTTTTTTTGACAAGTGAAGTGCGTGCATGTTCTCCTGAAGGCTCAGCAGGAGGCTTCTTTTATGATGGATCCTTTCTTTGGAAGATCAATTCTTACGAAATCAGTGATCCCGATTTTTTTCCTTTTTGGTTTTTCGGTGGAAGCGAAGATGAAGCTGATCTCTGTGACAGGTGCGTCCAATTTTGTTTGGAATACCACTACCGATGGGGGAACAATCTATGGCGGAGTTGCAGGTACCTGTACTTCATCGGATCAAGATGGAAGTAGTACCTGTGACAGTTGTAAGAATGCTCGAACTCCTGCCACGGCTTATACCAGCACTCTTCTTTCCTGCAATTCAAAGAATATTTATTCCAGTTTAGCGTTACGAATCGAATTTAGTACGGATAATAAAGATTTATTCACGGCATCTTCTGCGATCGAAGCTCGTCAAGGAACAAGCAATATCACATTAAAATCCTCAACGCTTGTGACGACAGTCAAAACAAACACAAGTTTGTATGTTGATATTTTATGGAGCGATATCTGTCCTGATGTTTTTGATTCAACAAAGGGATATTGTTCAACAACCAGTTTGGTTGTTGGTATTAATACACGAGGAGATGGCGCCACGGCGATGACGGAACAGATGACATTTACGCTGGCGGCACGAGGCATTTACTCCAGCGACAAAGATTACCATACCAGCGCCACTGCAACCACGGATTGCTCTCTTTCGAATGAGGGGTTTTGTTACTTCGAAGTGGCTCCTGGGGATGAAAAAGTTTACTTAAAAAATTTCAGTTACAATAGTACGACATATCCTCAGACGGGAGTTACAAGTGTACCCTATTCGGGAGTAAGAATTTACTATCAAGAGGGAACCAGTGTGACCTCTTTGAATTTATCAACTGCTTCTTACAAAGATCTGAGTGTTGATACGACTGTAGATCCAGTCACAGTCAGTCCAGTCACGGTCAAAGGTTTAACAAATAAGACAACCTACTCTTTTATGATGGCCAATCTTGATGCTGCTGGAAATGTGTCCTTCTTTTCAAATCCAAATTCTTTTTTCAATGCAACGAAACACAGCGCCACTCCGGATGAAGTTGTTGGAGTTTTGGATGGGCAAAAGTGTTTTATTGCGACCGCGGCTTTTGGATCGGCATGGGCACCCCCGGTGCGAGTACTGCGGAATTTTAGAGATCGTTATTTGCTAACCTTTGCTTGGGGCCGAGATTTTGTCAGGTGGTACTACCAGAATAGCCCACAGTGGGCGGATAAGTTGAAGGAAAGTGAAAATTTGAGGACAGCGGCACGAGTTGCATTATGGCCTGTGGTTTTTGTTGCAGATTTGTTCTTACATCCGTGGATGTGGGGCGTGATCTTAGGGCTAGGGCTTCTTTTTTGGAAGTTTCGAAGATTGCGATCAGGCAAGACTATTGGATTTTTTCTATTATTTTTCCTTATTTCATTTTCATCTTTGAAGGTCCAAGCGCAGGATCTATTAAAGCCAACGGCGCCGGCGGAAGATGAAGTTGTTCCTTTTCAGGATGAAGTTTCATCACAAGCAGAAAAGCCTCCGCAGGAAGCCCCCTTTATTAAGGAGGAAGAGTTTCCTGCTGCGGAAAGTTCCAAGCATCAGGGGGCCGAAGTCAAGAGCTTGGACCAAGAAAAACACAAAGCCGAATCCAATCCGTCGCCTTTCGTTAGGCCTGGAATTCAGAAGGTACCTCATCCTTTGGCGGCAAAAGGATTAATCCGCATAGAAGGTGATGGGACCTATGTTTACAAGGTTCATTCGCAAAAATCGACGGAGTTATCAGGGGTTCGTTTTGCACAGATTCCATCTCCGAAGATCACAAATAATCTAGGTGTTGCGTTCCAGCGGGTGTACGGAGGAAGTTATTTGAATTATTTGCAAGTCGATTACGGATTTAAGAAGACTGGTTTTTTAGGAGCGTTTGATGGTGTTTTAGGTCTTGGATTTGGAATGAGTTCTGGTCGGGGGCTTTTTAAAGATACGCTGGTAGAGTCGGAAGAATCCTATAGTTTCTATGCTGTGCCGTTGACGGCAATGGCCATTTATCGTTTTGAGTACATGGATCATCAGTGGGTGTCTCCTTTTGTAGGAGGAGGAGCTACGGTGATTGGGCTTTTAGAGTCTCGAGATGATGACAAAAGACGATGGGATTATTCTCCAGGTTTTATGGGGGTTGGCGGGATTCATCTTTCGTTGGGTGCTTTGGACGAACAGGCAGCCATGAATTTACGTCGTGAGTATGGAATCAATCAGTTTTGGCTGACGGTGGAGTACAAAGTTATTCAATCGACAAATACAAAATTAGATTTTAGCAGCAACTTTATTTCAGCTGGAGTGACGGCAGAGTATTAAGTTCAAAAAACGCTCAA
Organism: uncultured Pseudobdellovibrionaceae bacterium; assembly: GCA_964522115.1. Lineage (GTDB taxonomy): Bacteria > Bdellovibrionota > Bdellovibrionia > Bdellovibrionales > Bdellovibrionaceae > CAZFSX01. The sequence continues at coordinate 7,112 of CAZFSX010000053.1, forward strand.
GATGTGGCTGGGGGCTTTACTTCACGATGTGCCCCATGTAAGTAAGCTGCATGCAAAGAATTAAATTCAAATTATCCTATGATGGAACGGATTTTTGTGGATGGCAAAAGCAAAAAGACCATGCCATGAAGCCTGACCGCCCATCCTTGCAAGAAACATTGGAGCAGGCTCTTCAGAAATTATTTCGTCAACCCATCAGCCTTTCCGCTTCGGGGCGAACGGATGCGGGCGTTCATGCTGTGGCTCAGATTGCACACTTTGATACAGATCGCCCCTTGCCTAAGGATTTTTGTTGGGCCATGAGGTCTTTGCTGCCATCGACCATTGCCGTTCAGCAGGCATGGGTTGCTCCGTCGGAATTTCATTCGACACTTTCTGCGGAAAAAAAGACCTATAAATACTGGGTATGGAATGGAGATCGTCCTTCGGCTTTACTTTCCAGGTATTCATACTGGGTACGAAAGCCCTTGGATTTGGATTTATTGAATCAGTACAGTCAGGCCTTGATCGGCCAACATGATTTCAAAAGTTTCCAATCTGTAGGAACTCCTGTAAAAACCACAGTGCGTCATATTTATCAGGCAAAATGGAAGCGTAAAAATTCAAAATTGATTGAGTTTGAGGTGACAGGGAATGGCTTTTTGAAGCAGATGGTCAGAAATTTGGTAGGAACACAGATCGATTTTCATCTGAAAGACCAGCCTGTGTAGCGAATCAGCCAGGTTTTATCCAGTTTGGACCGTCAGAAAGCCGGTCCCACGGCGCCGCCCCAAGGACTTTTTCTGTTTCGCGTTTATTATCCCAAGGCCCTTGACAATAAGTGCCGACAAATTTAAAAGTTCTTTTCCCGTTGTATCAAAAAACTAATAATTGATGAATTTGGAGTCAGTATGAAGACTTGGAGTGCAAAGTTTGAAGAAGCAGAACGTAACTGGTGGATTATCGACGCCTCTGACCAACTTGTTGGTCGTATTGCGACGACGATTGCAAGCCTTTTGCGTGGGAAACATAAACCAACATTTACTCCCCATGTAGACAACGGTGACTTTGTTGTTGTGATCAACACAGACAAAGTGCAAATGACTGGGAAGAAATGGCAATCAAAAAAATATTATCGTCATTCTCGCTTTTTTGGTTCATTGAAAGAAAAAACTGCAGCTCAAATGAAACAGGAAGATCCTGGTTTTATCTTGAAGGATGCCGTGGAAGGTATGTTGCCAAACAATAAACTTTCTTATTCTTTGATCAATAAGCTGAAAATTTACTCAGGTTCAGAGCATCCTCATTCAGCTCAAAAACCACAGGCGTATAAGTTCAATTCATAATGGAAGGTAAGCAAGACAATGGCTAACGAAAAAGTATTCTACGCGACAGGAAGAAGAAAAACCAGCACAGCGCGTGTGTTTTTGAAACCAGGCTCTGGTAAAATGACAATCAACGGTCAAGCTCATGAAGAGTATTTGAATCGTATGCAAGCAAAGATGGTTGTTCAGCAGGCTTTCGACGTTCTTAACTTGAACGATAAATTCGATGCGATGGTAACAGTTCTTGGTGGTGGTGAATCTGGTCAAGCCGGTGCAATCCGTTTAGGTATTGCTCGTGCTTTGGTTGCCTTCAATGAAGAATTTCGCGGTGCTTTGAAAAAAGCTGGTTATTTGACTCGCGATCCTCGTATGGTTGAGCGTAAAAAATACGGTATGCGTGGTGCACGTCGCCGTGGTCAGTACTCAAAACGTTAATTCGATTTGGGTTCTACATTTTGGAACAAATCAAACCCCTGCGGTCTTCGGCCTCAGGGGTTTTTTTATTGTGTAGCCGGCAGCCGGGTGCGCTTCTGGGGAAGATTAAAAGGTGACAAAGTTGATCGCTGGGCTTTGTGTTTGCCCCAGACTGTCGGAAACGCTGACTGCTCTGGCGCTGTATTCATTGGCGGATTTCAGGTTGGAAACCCTGATCATATGAGTGGTTCTAAGTTGGTTATCAGCGGCAGTTAAAATTTCAGTTCCGTTGCTTAGGTCAGTTAAGCGGACTTGGGATGTTGAGGGGATATCTGTTTCCCAGCTCAAGACAACTTCTGTTGAAAACACTTCATTGATGCGAAAGTTAGAAATGACAGGTGCGATCCCTTGATAACATGGGTTGTATTCATCTTCGGAACGTAAGAAGAAATATTTTTGATCAATGACCTTCCATCCATGATTTTGAATCAGATCATTAAATGCAGCCAAGGGGGTGGATTGGTGGTTAGGGTCAAAAAATAAATTATTCCCACTTTTTCCACAGTAAGAATCCTTGAATGCATCTGTGCGACCAATGACTTTTCTCCACATCAAGACATTAGAGATATGATACCTAGGCCCCTGATAGTAAGTAACTTCCAGTGGGATATCGATACCAACCTTAAGCTCCAGGGCTGTACTCTGAGCAGCTTGGCAGCCCATTTTTGTTGGGTGATCACCTTCAGAAGAAATCAGTGTCGTCCATTGACCATTCAGAAAGGCTTTCACGGTGATTCCATCATCCGCCAAGCTTGCTAATTCATAGAGGCCCTCATCTTGGGCTTCCGTGATACGCAAAATGGTTTTAAAGCGAAGACCAAAATATTCTATCAGCTTTTCTCCCAAGTCTGTTCGAACGACGTCACCTGTGGGAGTCGAAAATCCTTCGGTGAACATACGTGTGGGTACGTTTAGATCAACAAAGAATAATTCTTTTTCTGATAAGTAGGTTTTATCCAGGTAATCAACAGAAGAGTAATACCTAGGCATTCCTGATGTGCGGTAGGCAAGTTGGGCTTTAATCCCATTTTGATACGTGACCGGAGCTTGTCCAGTAAATGGATCACAGACTATTTTATTCATGGGGTGTAAGTTCACATTGAAGTTAGAAACTAATGCTGAAGTTGTTAGGTCTGTCTGCTGAGGACTCTTGGATGAATCCGTGCAACCCATAAGAAATAAGGAAAGCCAACCAGCCAGGGCAAGAAACTGTAGCGTTGGGGTGAAATTCGTTTTCATAAAGACCTCCGTCGTTGAATCTAGAATAGTTCAGAATTCTTGAAGAACAGAGGAAATACTTGAAATCATTCAAATTTGTGACACCAAAAGTTCGACACTTTGTTTTGAAGTCTAAGACTAGAACACAACCTCTGTGTTGTTCTAGGAAAGAAGATAAAGTCGAACAAACAATGGTCACAAGATTTGATACATATTGAATATTTGTGGTCAGTAATAATGACGGAAAGAATTGAAGCAGAGTTTGATGTTCCAGGTCTTTCGTCAAAGGTCTTAGGTCCTGTTTTCAAGAAAAGAAAAGCGAGTTTGTAAAAATCTTCATATGATAAAAGAAAGAGTAGGATGGGTTTTGCTGACGGAGGTTCCATTTGAGTTCGTGGACTTTGATTCAAATATTTCTAAATTTAATATTTCTGTCTTCGACCGTTATTTTGTGGCTAAAAATTCATCGGCCAACCAAGGAAGATCCACGCTTAAGTAAGGGCTTACAGTTATTGCAAAGTAAAATTTCTATTTTGGAAGATCTTTCAGATCGTACTGAAACTCAGGTTCAGCAGTTAACAGGGTTGATGGATCAAAAAGCAAAACAATTGCAAGAAGTATTTCTTGAGTCAGAAAAACAGCTTCATAAGATCACGGAAAGCCAAACAAAGAGTTTAGAAGTTGCGCAGATTTTTCAAGATCGTATACCTCATCAAGAAATAGCAGAACGTCAAAAGACGATGAAGTATGTGAAAGCAGCACGATTGGCACATCAAGGTTATTCGATGGAAGAAATTTTATCTCAAGTCGATTTGAGTCGTGCAGAAGTTGAACTGATTGCTAAGGTCAATAAAGATCAATTGCAATTCAGTGAAGAAGATCTTCCTGCTTGGGCGAAACAAGAACTTCCAGCAAATCCAGATGATTTTGTTTCTGAGCCTTTAATGAAAAGTCAGTTGCGTCGAAATATTCAAGTTGAAAAAACCTTATCCGAAGTCGGAGAAAAATTTCGACAAAGTATGAAAAATGAAAATTTTGTCGATCATCAATCTGGCATAATGGGACAATCATTAGCAGGACATAGTCATGCAGAACCGCAAAATCTGGAAAGAATCAACAACGATACCAAAAAAAATGAAAGTATCGCCAAAGATGGCTCTGCATCCAGACGTATTGATAATCAAAGTACAATGGGTAATGTAAAGCCAGTTCTTGTTTCCAAAAAAGAGGAAATCAG
>CAZFSX010000053.1:11354-11987 GCA_964522115.1 uncultured Pseudobdellovibrionaceae bacterium
ATCAGTAAGCCTGCTTTGCATTTGGTTCGTCATGGGGGATTTGAAAATAAAGAGGTTGTGATTAAAAAAGCCATTTTTCCAAAGATAGAAACCTAAGGAATTTGTGAAGAGTTGATGTAAAACCACCTACCAAGGGCTAGAAGGCACAGGCCCTGGCCTTGACAAGGGTATAGTCGGTCAAAAAAAATAGAGCAAGGTGCTCGTACTCAGGATGAGTGGAGGTAGTTTTATGGTTGAGAAAATAAACTGGATTAAAGATTTAGTGCGTGCGGAACAGCAGATGGAAGAATCTGGAATGGTTGAAATCGCATCTGGCTTCGATTCCGATCGAATTCTTGAGCAAGATACAATTCAATTTTTACAGCAGTTGAAGGCTGAATTTGTCGATGCTGTGACAGCATTTAATGATTTAAAACCCTCGGCCTTGGGGCGAGTGAAGATTTACGGAATTGCAAAAACACAAGCGGATTTTATGCTTTTCCGAAATGGTTTTAAGATGATTTTTTCACACCGTCAGTCAGGTGTCATCAGCATCCGATTTAATTTTATGGGAACGGGAATGGTTCCGCAGCAATCTGCTCCAACAGCCCATCAGGTTGCAAATTTAATGGATGAGCATTTATTAGAAGCAAA
>CAZFSX010000054.1:0-11936 GCA_964522115.1 uncultured Pseudobdellovibrionaceae bacterium
GATCAAATCCGCATGACTATGAACATGGGTGTGTTCGGCAAGAAACTGAAAGTTTTCCTGAACCTTTTGAAGATCATTGCGACGGCTGACGTTGGCAGCGACTTTGGGGTTCAGGGTTTGAATCCCCACTTCAAATTGAAGTGAACCTGCGGGGAATCGAACAATCCATTCTCTGAGCTCCTGTGGAAGTCGATCAGGAACCATTTCAAAATGCAGGAATAATCCTAAATCCGCATAGCGATGAAAAAAAGCAAGAATCTGAGTAGAAATTGTCACGCTCAGGTTGAAGGTGCGATCAATAAATTTAAAATTGCGTGCTCCACGCTGAATCAGACTTTCCATCTGCTGAAGAAACTGATCCACAGGAAAGTTGCGCACATTTTTATCCAAAGAGGACAGGCAGTACTCGCATTTGTAAGGACAACCACGGCTGGCTTCGACATAAATATGACGAAACTTCAGATCATTTTCATCGTAAAGATGGTAAGGAAGCTTCAAAGTTTTAATGTCAGGCAAAGGGGCTCGATAAAATTTTGGAAAGCCACAGAATGAAGGATTTTTTGAATCTGCTATAGCCTTGGCCGTTGGCTCGACAGCTGTCTGTTCTGGATTTGTAGATAAAAGATGTCGACAAAGATCACGAAAGCTAAAGTCAGCTTCTCCCTGTAGAACATAATCTGCCAGGCGGCAAATTTCTTGAGATTCACTTTCGTAGGAAACCTCAGGTCCACCCAAGATAATGGGAATCGAAGGTGCGACTTTTTTTAAAATGGAAACGACATCCAAGAGCTGCTTCGTATTCCAAATATACACACCGAAACCCACAATACTTGGGTTTTTGGAAAGAATCTTTTCCACAATATCACGGGGCGAAGCTTGAATTGTCCACTCGCAAATCTCTGTTTGATCGGCCAGCTCTTCCATATTGGCGTGGATATAGCGAAGCCCAAAAGAAGTATGCTGATAGGTAGAATTCAGTGTGCACAAAAGAATTTTTTTCATAGTTTTTCCCAATGAAGATGGGTTTAAAACACACAGCCATAAAATCCAAGGCTAAACTCGTTGATTCGAAAGAATTTCATGGGATAATCGATCTGCGTGGAGGTTTTTATGAAGATTTTGTTTTCTGACACTCACTCGTATGAAAAAGAAGCCTTTTTAGCCTTGAATTCAGGATTGGATTTTCAGTTTTTAGATTTTCGTATTCACTCGCAAAGTGCGGCCGCCATTCCCCCATGTGAAATTGTGGTCGGTTTTGTGAATGATCATTATGATCGTGGTTGTCTGCAGGTTTTAGCTTCGAAAGGAGTGAAGCTGATTGCTCTTCGCTGCGCAGGATTTAACAATGTCGATTTAAAGTCTGCGGAAGAGTTGGGTATCAAAATCAGTCGCGTTCCAGCCTATTCGCCTCATGCTGTAGCTGAACATGCTTTGGCTCTTCTGTTGACTCTGAATCGAAAAACCCATCGAGCCTATCAACGTGTGCGAGAATTAAATTTCTCCTTAGAAGGTCTTGTGGGATTTGATCTGTACCATAAAACCGTGGGGGTCATTGGAACAGGAAAAATTGGAACGATCTTTGCGTCGATCATGATGGGGATGGGGTGCAGAGTTCTTGCTGTGGATATGAATGAAAGTTCAGAATTAAAACAAAAGGGAATCCAGTATGTCACCAGGGATCAGTTGTTGAAGGAATCAGATGTGATCAGTTTGCATGTCCCATTGAATGATAAAACCTTTCATATGATGAATGACGAAGCTTTTTTGAAAATGAAAAAAAATGCCATTTTAGTCAACACAGGTCGCGGAGGGCTGGTGGATACCAAGGCATTGATTCAAGCTCTGAAAAAAGGGCAAATCGCAGGAGCTGCCCTGGATGTTTATGAGGAAGAAGAGGGTGTCTTTTTTGAAGATCGATCGGATAAAGTTTTAACTGATGATATTTTGGCTCGATTGCTGACTTTTCCTAATGTTTTGTTAACCAGTCATCAAGGTTTTTTAACTTCCGAGGCTCTTCACAATATTGCACAAACGACGATCTTTAATATTCGTGAATTCCAGCAGGGACGTTGGGGAAATCCTGTTCAGTCTTAACTGGGAAGATGTTGTCAGAGGGTTCAAATAAAAAACCAGTCAGAATTTCTTCTGACTGGTTGAATGAATTCGATATTTTTTATTTTGAAGTTCCTGAAGAAAACAGGATCCTCATTTGCAGGGCTGCTTCTTAGAAGCTAAAACCTAATAAAATTTTCAAGTAACTTCCGCTCATGTCTAAATCATTTGATCCAGTGATAGTACCAATGGTGTCTGTTAATTCTTTATACTTTAAGGATTGATAACCTGCTTCTGCACCAACAGCGATACCCATCAATTTCGCACCGGCTTCCAATCCTACGCTGTAAGAACTGGCTTTATCGATACTCATATTGGTGATTTCAGATCCGTTGCTTGAAACCTTGATCGAACCACTATGTGAAAGCCCGTAAGTTGCAATCGGTCCCACAAAAAGAAGAGTATTGATCAAGCGATAGTTTAAAATCAGAGCGGATCGAGTCAGGCTATGGGAAATTTCCAATGGACTTGCTGATGCCTTGAAACCAACATTTTCATACCGAACTCCAAAACCTAAATTAAACAAGGGAGGGCTAATAATAAAGTCGGCTCCAAATCCAAGATTAGGAACAGCACTTGGAAGAGATGAACTTCCGGTATAAACCTTCGTAAAATCAGGGCTGGCGGCTTGAACGCCGTAAAAAATACGAGCATCAACAAGAGCGTGACTGGGCACAGCTGCAAAAAGTCCTAGAGCGCAAATCAAAGTCAGCAAAGATGTTTTCATGAAAGTTCCTCCTATGAACGTCAACATGGTCAACCGAGGACCGAAAGGGTCTTCTGATTTAGGATATGCAAAACTTTTTGCTATGACAAAGTTTTTATTTCGTAGAAGAATGGGACTTGGTCCTACATCATTATGGAACGGAGATTTCTGATGCAGCTTGATCTTCAAAAATCATGGTCCTGGAACGATATTAATCTGAAGTTTGAAAAAGAAATGAGACAAAAGTTATCAGGTCAGACTTGGGCTGGAAAGGTGCTATTGTTTCCCAGTGTGGCGAATGCTTTGTATGAGTTAAGTCAATATTGGATCAAGTTGATGCCTCATAAAAAAAATATTTGTGTTCAAACGGGAGTCACAGGGGCCTTTGAATTTTTGATCGAGAACTGGTACAGGGAAGGACTTCATCCCAGCTTTCTGGACGCGACAAAGAGCCAGGATGAATTGGCTAAAATATTTCCTGAAAATCCAGTCTTGTACGCCCGAGCAGCCAACCACAGTATCACGGGACAGACATTTGATCGACCTGAGTTTTCTGATCAGTTGAACGCACAACGGGTCCCCGAAATGATTTATTTTTCAGAAGTACCTTCTTTTCAAATGCCCAAGTCCTATCAAATTTTTGTCACTCGTTTGCCCTCGGGTCTGGCTCTGGCGCATCTTGGTGAAAGAGTGAAATTTCAATCTTTTTTGGCCGGTTATGTTCAGTATTCAGAGTCTTTGATTCTGGAAAGCCTGAAGCAGTTAACTTCTGTGGATCAAAATAAAGAAAAAATTATTCAATTGGAACGCCAGGATTTTTTAATTCCATTTTTTTCTGCGGAACAAACAGATCGTATCTACGATCGAAGTGTCTTTTTCTTGAAAGACATTCAAAGTCAGGCCGTCGTTCAGGCGATGCAACAAAAAGGATATGAAAATCTTCAAAGCTTAAGTTTGTGTGCATGGGAAGGTGGCGGTTCCAATTTTTTAAAGTGGTGGCCTTCCAAACCTGATTGGGACAAGTTGAAAAGGATGATGGTTGTTTCTGCCACAGAAATTCAAAAAGAATCTTTTCAGAAAGACTTGCTGGATGCGATGGAAATGATTAAGACTCTTCAGCAAGATTTATGAAGATACAGTCCTTTCGTGGCATTGTTTTAAGAGCAACTCAGTATTCCGATGCCGATCTTATTTTAGAGGTTCTTGGTCAGCAGGGCGATAAATTGTCCTTTTTGGCTCGGGGTGCTCGCAAAAGTCGCCGACGATTTGCAGGTGGAGTTTTGCAACCCCTCAATTATATTCAGGGACAATATCAAATTTCACGAACCGTCGGTAAGCTTTCGACTCTGACAGAAGCTCAGTTGGTTTACGGTTTTGATGGCTTAAGAAAAGATTATGATCGGTTACGTCTAGGTCTGAATATTCTGGAATCAGGTCGATCTCTGGCTCAAGAGGGAGACGTCGGAGCCCAAAGTCTTTTCGATCTGGTTGGAAATGCACTGAAGGCCTTAGAGTCTGCTCAAGATGTGCAATTGTTCTATCTCCATTTCTTAGTGAAAATTTTATGGCAACAAGGGGTTCTGGAGTTTGAAGAATGGATGAAAGAATTTTTAGAAAATTCCATTTTGAAATCTGTCCAAAGTCCTGCTTTAGATGGACAGATCCATTTGCTGATCCATCGCTTGGAAGCGAAATTAAAATCTTTTATTCAATCGGGATCGACGGACTCGACAATTGTCTTGTCCTAAAAAATCTTTGGTGTGACCTTTCTTTGATTTGTTTTTAGAATGATCACGATAGGAGAATCACCATGATCCGCAACCTGTTTGTGAGTTTATTTACTTTATCTTGCTTTTCTTGGGCTCAAAATGATGAGCTTTTTAAAGTTAAAATCGAACCCAATAAGCCTCTTCGTTTGAATTATAAAATGCCTGCTTGGAATAAAAATCCCAATGAAGTGGATCACGCCTATTTGATTTTCCGAGATGGAATTTCTGGGCGAGTGGCCACCATTGAAGTTCAAGAGACAGGTAAAAATACGGGTGAGTTTTTAGGGATGTATACAATTTCATTTGCGACAGATGGTGAAATTAAACCTGAAATTTATGTTCCTCCGGCAAAAACGAATGTGAATGCAAAAGATCAAGATCGTTGGATCCAATGGATGCAAGAAGGACGTTTACCAAGAAAGCCGTTTTTCTTGCGTAAAGATCTGCGCGGCATTCAGATCATTGCTGTTTTTGATTCTGCAGATCAAGCTCTTTCCGCCTATGATGAGTATCGAAAAACGGCGGCAGGAAAGCCCGTGGTCAATCCCGCTGCCTTGGAATTGCAACGGGCTGCCGGATTAGAAAATGAGCAAAAGCGATTGGCAGATTTAGCAAGACAGCAGGAGTTAGATCGTATGCGTCTTGAAGAATTTGAAAGATTAAAAAAAGAAGAGATGAAAAAACAACAAGAACGCTTGAATGAAGAAGAAAAAGCGCGTCGTCGAGCTCAAGCAGAAAAATTAGCAAATGTGGCGATGGGACATTTTCAAAAGGGCGATTTTAAATTGGCGGAAGAAAGTTTTTCAAAAGCCATTGAATTTGATCCTTCGAACAATCAGTACTATTTTCAGTATGGTGTGGCTTTGTATCGAAATGAAAAATACAATCAGTCCATCGTGGCCTTGAATCTTGCTAAGGATGGAAATTTTACCAGCTTAGAGAGAGATTACTTCTTAAGTTTGAATTTGATGAAATTGAAAGAGTTTGATCGTGCCTACGAAGGTTTTTCAAAAATCAAAGAGACGGGGCATAAAAGTATGGGGCCGTCCGGTGCTTTTTTCTGCGGTTTGATTGATTTTGTGAAAGAAAGATATGACCGAGCTCAGGCGCATTTTCAGTATGTCTTAGACAACTCCGAAGATACTCAACTGGATGAGCAAGCAGAAAGTTATATCGAGCAAATTGCCAATATCAAATCCTTCTTGTCAGCTAAGGGAAAACCCTTTGTCTTTACTGTGAACTGGGGGCTTGTTTATGATTCTAATATCTTATCAACTCCAACAGATAGCGTTGGTAGTACCACGACGGATTTAGCTGGGTTTCGCTTATCTTATGGCGGTTCGGTTGAATGGCGTGCTATCTATGAACAAACGAAAGAATTATCATTATTATTCAATATTTCAGATATGTACTCGATGGATTCTAAGTTTGCTGCTTATCAGGCATTTCAAAATACAGATCCATTGATCTACAATCTTTCGGCTCCTTTCAAATGGAAGGGCAAGCTTTGGAATAAGCCTGTACAGTTGGGCGCCACTGGATCCTATGAATCCATGATGATTAACTCAGATACAAGCACATCTGCTCGTGAAAGTTATACAAACTCAACCATTTTTAAGTTGGATTCGACATTTGTGATGAGCGAGGATCATTTTGGAACGTATGCCTTTGAGATACGTAATGATACATTGTTGGTTGCTGCAAGTTCAGCGGCGGATGACTCTACAGCAATGAAATATACTTTATCGACCCAGCAGACCTTCTTTAAAGATAAAAAGAAGACGGAAGCCAGCATCTACGAGGGAGGCATTCAGATGAACAATGCCGCTGGCGACAACAATAGTTTTCAACGCTTCGACCTTGCTTACACAATGATGATGCCGTTTTATGCCGATTCGAGTTTGACGTCTCGATTTGCGTTCTATTCAGCAGATTATACGAAACACACGACAGGAAGAAAAGACACAGATTATGCAGTGACGGTAGGAGCTCGAAAAGAACTGATCAAAAATTTAAGTGGATCGCTAAGTTTGAACTACACAATGAACAATTCAACATTGAGCAGTTCAAACTACAATAAGTACTCTTTGACTTCGTCCTTTAGTTACACTTTTTAAGGTGAACAAGTTCGAACACCATTGGTTGTTGAACATCGTTGAAAGCTAATGTTCAAACGGCTTTTTTGTGTCATATTGTCGATCAAATTATTTTGTATGGGTGGTTTCACAATTTGATTGTTGATCGCATTGAAATTCGGCATCGCTGCCACTGGTGGCATAAATGTATTGATCACCGTATTTCCAACCGCGGGTCCTAAATCTCCAGCGCTGATCATCGAGGGCATACCTCCACCCATCATTCCACCAGGACCACCAAAGCCTCCGCCGCCAGGACCCATCATTCCACCACCTGCGCCCGCTGCTTTTCCTGCGGCATCACCGGCCATACCACCTGCGGCACCAGTCATGCCACCAGCTGCGGCTGCTCCACCAGCAGCTCCAGGGCCTCCTGCTGCACCTGAAGCCATGCCTGCAGCGGCATCAGCAGCAGGTCCACCGCCGGGACCTCCGGATGGTGCATTGGCAGGACTGCGTTCTGCCCCCTGTGCTTTATCAGAGTTGGCATTGTTCGCTTCTTTTTTGGGTTCAGATTTTTTATCCTCACGAGCTCTGTCGTCTTTTTTATCTGCAGTTTTATCATCTTTCTTATCTGCTGCTCGGTCTTCTTTTTTCTCTGCAGTTTTTTCTTCTTTCGCTTCTTTTTTGTCTGCGGACTTTTCATCTTTCGCTTCTTTTTTGTCAGAAGCTTTTTCTTTATCCTTGGCATCCTTTTTTTCTTCTTTGTCTTTATCTTCTTTTTTCTCTTTTTTATCTTCAGTTGCAGTTGAAGCGCTGTCTTGTTTTTGATTCGAAGCTGCAGTCTCAGCTTTGGATTCGTTGTTCATTTTGCTGAGCTCTTCTTTCGGCATGGCTCTGGGTGCTTCCGGAGCTTTTCCTGCAGATGCGGATGTCATCTGCCCTGGTTTAACATAGACGGGATTCATGATTTCGCCCTTAGGTCCTGGTTGTCCAACGGCCACGGTTCCATGAAAGGTAATGATTTGAGAAGTTTTCGTTGCAGAGGAAAAGCTCGTGAGGAAGTCCGTTCCACGCACTCCCGCAACGGCAGAAGGAGTTTTGACGTTAAATTTATTTTTCTCTCCATCGTATTTTTGTTCAACGCTGGCGCGCAGTTTTCCTTCCATGACTTTCAATGTGACGTTACGAGAATCTGACCCAGGATCATTCTCATATTTTTCAATTTGAAATTTTGTGTCGGGAGAAATGTTTAAGGTATTTTGATCTGACATCACGATCTTCGCGCGAGAATCTTTTCCCGCTTGAATGGTATCACCAGGAAATACCTTGGATCCCATCTTGGCTTTTTGCGGAGTTTTGTCGGCAGCTTGTCCTGAAATGACAGTGACATCACCTTTCACAACCATAAAAATACCATGCACAGATTGAGCGACAGCAGCATGGGTTAGAAATAGTGTTGTGAAAAAGACAATAACCCCAAGTCCACGGGCAAATAGATTACGGCATTGATCATTCATAGGGTAGCTCCTCTTCCTTGTCATACAAGAACCTATCGGATTTTTTTTTATTTTGCTTGATACTGATTTGTCTTAAAATGAGACGCATTGAAAAATTCGTTCCATATTGATGTTTTTGACTTCTTCTGAGAACCCACGCATGATGGTGGCGGAGGAATTTGAAACATGCCAAAAAATGCCTGGATCTTTTTGTTAGCTACTGTTCTAGGAGTTCTTTTGATGAGTTATATTTGGGTTAGTTCCGAGCGACGAAATCAGTTGGCATCCATGGAAAAAAAAACCAACTTTGTACTTCCTTCATCGATTTCTCCTTACAAAAAAATAGAATCCATTCGCCATCGGCAGGCTGATTTTATCCCAACAGCTTCGGAATCTTCTCGATCGACCTATAAGTTGGTGCGTTGGGTGAATGAGCAAAGGGTGATGAGTTTGGTGGATGGAGCGATCTCTGGGTGGACCCAGGATTTGGAGTTAGGTTGGGGGCAAAACCAGTCGGAAGTTCCTTTGTATCGTTGCAAAGCCAAAACCAAACAGTCGGTGGAACATTTTTTTATATCTCGACAGTCAAATTGTTACAGAGAAGAAGTGATAGAATCTGAGTCCAAATTGGCGTTGTCTATTGTGGCAGAAAATCCTCAGGATTTTGGACTGATGTTGTGTTTGACTCCTTCCAATAATTACTATCTTTCCTTGAATGAATTCTGTGAAAGTCATGAAGACAAGGTTCTGGAGCTTGTTGGATTTATTGCTCCGATTCAGGTTTTAAAGGACGTTTCGCCATAGGGTGATGATTCTGCATTGTTTGGGCCAATTGATCCATGCTTAGGTGAGTATAGCGTTGAGTCGCGGTCAGGGAGCTATGTCCAAGTAGCTCTTGAAGAGCTCGGAGATCAGCACCTGAAGTCAGAAGGTGAGTGGCATAACTATGGCGAAGAGCGTGGGGATGTAGACGTTGTTGAAGCCCCGCCCGTACACCCAGATCGCGAATCCATTGGTATCCAGTTCTTGGGTTGAGGGGAGAGTCTCCCCAGATCCACGTGGTTTGCGGTTGATTTTGTGTCCATTGTTGCAGGTATTGGCTGGTAATTTGTGGTAGATGGACCCATCTTTGTTTGCCTCCCTTTCCAAGTACTTTGATCCGCGATTGAGAGGGTTCAAAATCATATTTTTGAAGATGGCAGGCTTCGCTGATACGAATACCGCCTCCGTACAGAAGAAGAAACAGCAAATGCTGTGCTGAAGTTCCATGAGGACTGTTGTTGGATGGATCAAAAATCGTTTTCATGCAAAGAAGGGCTTCATCCACACTTATAAAATGGGGAATTTTAGTTGGGACTTTTGGAGCGACGATTTGATGGGAAAGGTCCTGCTTCGTCAGGTTTTCTAAAAACAGCCAGTGCAGGAAGCTTTTGGCCACACTGGCTTTGCGTTGGCGCGTCGCAAGTGACAGGTGGGCCCATTGGCTCTGTGCTTCACGAACCCAGGAAACAAGATGATTCTGTGCAATGGAAAATTTTATAGGGTTTTGACCTTCTTTGAAGATTTGTCTAAGATCGCGCCCGTAATGAATCAGAGTGTGAATCGAGGCATTCTTAACATTCTCCTGGTATTTTAGATAGTTACCTATGATTTCGCCCAGTGTTTGCAATCGGCCTCCTCAGACGCACCTGCTTATTACATTATGCATCCAGTGAAATTTTTTTGTAGTGTTTGCAATATTTTTCTTGCAGGAATTACATGCCTTCGTTATATTGCAACGCATTACCGCGTTGCATTAACCTAGAAAGGTGGTCCGTATGTCTGATGAAAGCGCAACAGCTATTTTGCCCCCATCCACAAATTCCAATCAATTGTATTGGAATAAATCCAGCTCACGATCCAGTGATGGAAAGTCCATCGTCTTCAATTCCGACATCATGAGACAACTTATGAAAATGATCGACCGCGTCGCTGCATCCAATGCCAATATCTTGATTCTTGGAGAATCAGGGACAGGGAAAGAGTTGATGGCTCAAACTCTGCACGAAAAAAGTCAGCGTCGCACAAAACCCTTTGTCGCGATCAACTGTGGAGCTCTTCGTGAAAATCTATTAGAAAGCGAACTTTTTGGTCATGAAAAAGGAAGCTTCACTGGTGCCTACAGCCGTAAAATTGGTCTCGCTGAAGCTGCAAACGGTGGGACTTTGTTCCTGGATGAAATTGGAGAACTTGCTCCTGGAATTCAGGCCAAACTTCTTCGTTTCATTCAAGAGGGTGAAATTTACCGCGTGGGTGGAAAAGAGCCCATCAAGGTTGATATCCGATTGATCTCTGCAACCAATCGCAACTTAGAAGAAGAGGTTTCGGAAGGAAACTTTCGCGAAGATCTTTATTATCGTATCAATACAATTGCTTTGGATGTGCCACCTTTACGTCGTCGTAAAGAGGATATCCCTGCTTTGATCAATCACTTTTTGTCGACTGGCCACCATTCCTATTTGAATCGAGGAAAAGTGATGGATGTTGATGCGATGAAAGCGATGTTAGCCTATGAGTGGCCTGGAAATATTCGCGAACTTCAAAATGTGTGTGAACGCTTGCAGATTTTATGTGATGGCCAAACAATCACAGTGAATGATTTGCCAGAAAATATCCGTCAACCCGAGACCAATAACGAGATTCATGAATTTGATCCATCTGTTCCTCTTTCAGAGCTGGAGAGAAGATATATTATTCGTGCATTGGCTCACTTCCATGGCAATAAAACTCAGGCAGCAAATGCCTTAGGTATTACAATTAAGACATTGTACAATAAACTGCATGAATATGGTGAATTTGATAAGTTTTCAGTTCATTCCGCAGTCAAAGTGAATTCGGGAACCCCCGCCTAAAAGGAATAGTTCGAAGCAATTTTTCCTTTGATCTTTCATCAATGAAAATAAAAAAGCCGCGTCGTTCGCGGCTTTTTTATTTGAAAATAGAATTTCATGAAGTCTTAGAAGTAACCTTCGTCGCCCTCGTCAAATTCATCATCATCTGCATCATCATCATCGTCTTCAGATGAATCGTCTTCAAGGGATTCAAAAGAATCTTCTTCTTCATTGTCTTCCCAAGCATCGTCTTCTTTGCCTTCGGCTTCTAGTTGGTCCAGAGATTCAATTTCTTCATCAAAATCATCCATCACTTCAGGCTTGATTGAGGCAGCAACGCCTGCAACCGCTCCAACAGCAGCAGCTTTTTTCAAAGTATCTTTCTTTTTAGATTGAGGAGCAGCTTTTTTTACCGGAGCAGCTTTTTTTACCGGAGCAGCTTTTTTCGCAGTGGCTTTCTTTGCTGTCGTTGCTTTCTTTGCAGTTGCTTTTTTAGGAGCAGCTTTTTTCGCCGTTGCTTTTTTGGTTGCAACCTTTTTAGCAGAAGATTTTTTTACAGCTTTTTTCGCCGTTGATTTCTTTGCTGTCGTTTTTTTTGTTGCTGCTTTTTTCGCAGTCGATTTTTTAGGAGCAGCTTTTTTCTTTGCTGCAGGTTTTTTTGCTTTCTTTGCCATAAGAACTCCCCGAGTGTGTTTGTCTATCCTATGAAAATCAGACTAAACACATTTCGGGGTGTCTGCAAATCAAAAATGAAATCGGGCCAGCTTGTAAGAATCAGGATCAAAGAAAATTTGCCAAAGCTTGCGCCAACTCATTGGGAAGAACACTGGAAACAAACACTCCACCTCGGAAAGAATTTTTTGCAGGAACTAACCCTAGGTGTCCAACAACTCGAGTTTTTGCTT
>CAZFSX010000055.1:0-398 GCA_964522115.1 uncultured Pseudobdellovibrionaceae bacterium
CCTGCATTGCTTACTCCCCCTGAATAAAAACAAGACTATTCTTGCGCAGGAAATTCCCCCCTGGCAAGCCCGATTGTGGGAGTCTGCCATATGTTCCTTCTTTTTTTATCCAACTTCACTCGGAAACATTGGCATATTACCCATTTATTACCCATTCAACAAATCCCATTACCCATTTCGCTATACCCCCTCAGGTTCACTGAATGATTCTTTGAAAACAGGCCAAGTCCTTACCTTTTCCATTTCTGGTCTTTCTTCTCCAAAGAGAAATCCTAAACAACTTGAATTTTCTCTGTGATTTGTTTGAAAAAGTCTGGACTCCAAATTTCGATTTCTTTTGTGTCACGAATAAATGGAAGAATATCTTTCTTAGCTCTTTCAAAATCAACAGTATCGAA
>CAZFSX010000055.1:408-7380 GCA_964522115.1 uncultured Pseudobdellovibrionaceae bacterium
CATAGACCGTTTGAAAATCATCTTGCCCAGCATGACCACTTTGGATGGATTTTTCTTTAAAATATTTTAATCGAACAGGAGTTCCTTTTTTCAGGTACCAAACATAATCATAAAAATCGCGTCCTTTGATTCTGTTTTTCCACTGACGAAAGAGTAAGGCATGAATTTTTCCAGCAAATAAATCTGGAAGCTTCAGACTGATAACTGGGAAACTTGTCGGATCTAGTAAATATTTTGTTTCATATTCAAACTGCGTACTTGGGTCTGTGTCCACTTCAAATTTAATCTGAAGTTTTGATTGAGTCTGAATTTTTTCACTCAAAAATTTAAAATCGAGAATCTTCAAAAGATGAATTTTTGTATTTGCCTTAATAAAGGCAGACTCAATTGGACTCGGATTCGATTTCGTCACAGATTCAATTTCAACCTTGAATCCGTAGGATTCTAATTCTTTTTCCACGGCAGAAAAATACGGCTTCAGACTGAAATCTTTTTCTTTCCGAAAAAGAGTAAAATCAAGATCTTCAGAATATCGAGGCAAACCATACAGAATTCTTAATGCTGTCCCACCATAAAAAGCAGCTTTTTCAAAAAAATTCGCCCGATGAAGACCAAGTAATGCGATCTCCTGTATGATTTCTTTCAATGCATTTTCTGCATCTCTGGAGTCTTGAATGGAATATTTTTCTAACATACTTTGAAGAGCTTCTCTCATAAAATTTCCTCTAAATATTCAAGCAACAGCGAACACCAGCGACGATTTTTATAATACGGTTTGAGTTCCTTGATCTTTTCGAAAGACAAAATTCTTTTTAGTGATGAAACTTCTATTCGCAAATCATGCACCAAAGCATCTTCGATATCTTTTTTTGTAGGTGCTCCAGATCTTGAAAAGTGAAAAAGAAAATAATCAAGTAAAGCTTTTTCAGCAGTTGCCACAAGAAAAAATCGACCATCTTCCATTTGCTTTCTTGTCACTCCCAAGGGGTAAAGTTTTTCTGAAATATGCCAGTAAGAAAAATTTCCTATGGAAGTTGAAAATTTCTTATTTTTTTGACTTGTTACACTTGTCATCGTCTGCACACGTTCAGGAATAAGTCCGTAAAAAGACAATGCCATTTCTAATGAAAGATAGGATGGTCCATACAATAAATTCGCAACAATTTCTTTTGAATACTTTTTCCCAAAATATTCCGGATCAAAAACATAAAATCCTTTTTTCACGCGCACCAGAACTGATTTTTTCTGAAGCTCTGTGATTTTTCTTCGCGGGTGAGAAATCCCCGTCATTTCCGCCATCAGCCCCTGGTAATCAATTTCTGGCTGCAGCTTTTTCAGTCTTTTAAGTAAATTATCCATTTTTCATCCAGTATGTGACATATTTTGTAACATACTGGATGATATTTTATCATTTTGCAAGAGTTATCGATAAAAATCGTCCAGTATGTGACATTTTTTGTAACATACTGGACCATTTATCATTGAGATAGCCTGCTTATATTGCGCCATATTTGTTACTTCGACTTCTCTTTGTAGACAGTCTATCCTTTTATTGAATTTAAACACTTTTCCCACATGAGCATTCATTTCATACAGGGACGCTTGAATAAAATCCGATCCTATTTTTGAATCATTGTGTAAACTATCTTATGCGTATTGCACTTACTGTCGTTAGTGGAGTTTCAAAATGAGACAATATGAAATGGGAACATCAAAGAAACAAATCTCTGTTTCTTCGGCCTCTGGCTCGTCACTTGTTGGGGTCATGGTCGCTGTTGGAATATCCACTCTAGTGGCTCTCAGTATAGGCTCAAGCTTATTAGCCATGGTTCGTGTTCAAAATCGTGTAAATGCAGAGTCCACACGCTTAGCACTTGTGAATTTAATTCGCTTCAATGCTCAGAATATTCAAACACTGTACCAAAGTATAATTCAAAGCCAATCTGCTGGCGCTATTCAACTTGGACAATGTGTATGTGGTAATACCTGTGGGGCTACAGCAAGCAATCCCCAACCCTTAGTGCTAGTGGATGTTACAAATACCCCTGTAGCCAATGGGACTTCTCCTGTAAAATATGGAAAATATGGAGAGTCTTGCCAGGGGAGTGACTGTTATTTTGAAACTATCGCCTACTTTCAATGCGTGGGATCTAACTGTGGTACAACGACAGCAACCTCTGGCAATCCTATGATCCGCGTGCACTTTGAGGTCAAAGTTTTACCCTCAGCAAAGACAACCAATAAAGAACTTACTGCACTTAGGGATATCACGGGACCTGATATTGATGTTTCCCTGGACACTGTGAAGGCTTTAGCAAGCTCGAACAGTTTTTGTGCTCCCTCAGGATCTGGCTCTGGAGGATCACCCTCAATATCCCCTTGTACATTTTCATCGTACTGGGAATATGCTTACAATGGTCATGGAAAAGTAGGTCGCCCCATCTCAGGTGGCGTGCTAGTCTCGGGACCACAAAGGTCATCTGCCGTTTTTCCTCCCAACGGAGTCAGTTTCCCACCAGGCATAACTTGGTCTGGAGGATATGGGTCGGATCTGATTTTAAGCGGAACACCGACCTCTGCAGGTAACTATGGAGGAACTTTTCAAGGGACATGTTTAGATGTCAATGGTCAAGTGCAAACCTACATAATCTCTTTACTCATGCAGGTGGACCCCTAAGAAATATTTATTTTGTAACTGGGAGCTCTAAAGATCACTCAAGGAAGCTTGCTTGTATTTTTCACGTACAGATTGAGAAAAAATATTTTCAGGTGAAAGAGACTTTTTGTTGGGTGAAACATTGAAATTGTCAGCAGTCAGGTTCACTAAATACCACATGATCCATGGGAATAACCCGTCGGAATAACCTCAACTTAAAATAAGTTAACTTTTTTCTGAACTAATTCTTGAGCTAAAACTCGTAGGCAAGCAATCCTCCTATCGAATGACAAAATTTGAAATTCTCAACCTGAGACACTCACTTCTTTTTGTCACCCTCGGAAAAAATTTATTCCTCATCCTTTTTCTTACCTGTGACATGGTCCATCCTTCAGTTTCATCGCCGGTCGGAATATTCTCGACCTGATAAATTCCTGCTGTATTTGCTGGCGAAAACACCCCAGGGCCTTCAAAGCTTTGCCCTATTCACCAAGTCTTATGTGGAATAAGAATAAAGCCTTTGTTGAAGAATGAATCCCAACATATTCCGTCTTCAGATCTTGAAAAACCAAGAATTTAGATTTAGTCTGAAGTAGATATCTTCATCATCATTTTGTAATTCTAAAGAAAGACACTATGGCACCCACCCAACTTGAAGAAAAAATAAAAAGTGACCTATTAAAATCACTCAAACATCTTAAGTATAGTTACGAGAAAGTTAAAAATATTGATCTTTCGAAGAAGGAGTGGCCAGAAAATGAACTTGAAGTTTTGGAAAGTTTTTCATCTCGTTTCGCCAGAACGACAGATATCTTTGTCTCACGATTTCTTCGACTGAAAGTTCACGAATGGGACCCCGCCTTTCGAGGAACCATGATCGACCTACTTCTTATTGCTGAAAAACAAGGACTGATTTCATCTGCCAAAAAATGGTACCGTATTCGAGAGCTTCGGAATGCTGCTGCCCACGAATACACGTCTGATGATTTACAGGTTCTATACTCAGAAATTTTCGAATTAACATTTGATGTTCTTGCACTTCAGGCACAGTTATGAGACTCGAGAAAGCCTTTGTTGATTTTCTTTGCCAAACAGTCCATCAAATGGATGCCGATGCTGAAGTTTATCTGTATGGATCCAGAGTGAACGATGAGCTTCGCGGTGGAGATATCGATATTTTCATTCTGAGCGATATTCTTAACTTCTCAAAAAAATTAGACCTTTTGGTTGATTTAAAAATGAAGTTCGGAGATCAAAAAATTGATCTCCTGATCAAAAGCAGAGCCCAATCCGATTCAGACCCCTTTGTAAAAAGCATTCTCCCGACGGCGATTCGATTGAATTGTTAGTTTTCCCTTTTGGCAAAAAGAAGTCCACATATGGTTCGAAAGTGGTATGGATTTTAAACCACTTTCGGCAAAAAGTGGGCTAAAATCTATACCACTTTTCTTTGAAAATCTTGAAGCGAGCCAGCCTTGATTCGCTTTAAAATCATAGGATGCTTTTTCTCACCTTGTCTTTACAACCCAAGATCCTTCAATCCCTTTTGCCATGGTAAGCACCAAACGGGTCCTATCTTTTTCTCAGACGCAAAATATTTTTGTTATCTATGTGCTCATTTTTCCGGAAAAATGAGCACATAGATAACTTTTTTCTGAAAGATCAAATACGAAGGTAATTACTGAGCTGCCTTTTCTTGCTTTTTCCCAGGCGCTGAAAACCTTGATGAAAGCTGAACTTGACCTACACCGAGGAAGTTGATTAAAAGGTGCTTCGTCAAAAAATCTGACTTTTGGAGCATTCATGGCAATATCCTTTTTTCAAAAATGGACTGTTCTTTTTCTCTCTGCTGCAGGACTTACGACCTTCGCCATGCAACCCCCACCACCTTTAACAAGGTCGACATCCAGGGCACTGGATTGCAATAACATTTTCCCCCAAGCCGCGCAGTTGAATCTTGAACTTCCAAGTTATGTTGGCACCCTGGATACTTCTTTGATTAAGACAGGGTGGGAATATATTCGCCCTCTGTACCCCATCCTGACAGGAACCAACAATACAGTGTGGGTTTATTACCAAGAACGCTATCTGGAAGAGCGCTATACCGACATTCAAAATTTTATCTATACCCTCCCACTCAAAACTCAAAGCCTGTCTGAGGTCACCATTCGCCTGAGCACAGCCCTTCATGAGCTGGAAAAACGTCAAAGGGAAGAAGCCCAAGATCTTGTTCTTGCTGGAAAGCGCCCCTTTAAAAACAAAAGAATGTGGGAGTATGAAAAAACAGCCATTGAAGCACGTCAACTGCTGACAGCTCAAGCGATTGTGATGTTGCAAAAATTAGGATCAACATTGATTCAACAAAATATGGCTTTCTTTCGTGAAAGACACTCTGGGTCCTTCGAACAATGGCGTGAGGAAACCAAAAAGTATCTTCTGCCTGAGTTAACTGCTTTCCTGCAAGGCCGCCTTGTGATTCAAAAGGGTTTCAATTCAAATTTGGCAGCTCAAATTTTTGTCCTTGAAATGAAGCAAGACCCAGGTCTTAAAAATTTCACGGCCGAAGTGGAAGCCGAAATGAACCACGCCATCACTTTGTCGAACTTGAATAGTATTAAGCCTTAGTGTGCACACCACGCAGACATTTTGCTCCCTTTTTTTCAGCCTGACCAATCCTCGACGAATCGAGGAATAGTTTGACCAATCCTCGATTCTAGAGAAGAATGGTTAAATCTTCTTTCAGGGGCAAATTTATATTATTTACGGAGGTTTTCCAGAACCCTTTTCCATGCAAAGTGAAAATAAAACCAGACGATGGCAACGACTTTACCGCGAACGAATGATTCAACAGGATCTAAGAGACCTTCACGAAGTTCGCAACATTCGATTGATTGAATCACTTGCACTTCTCTTGCAGGATCGCGCCTGTTCCCAGCTTTCTTTTGAATCTTTAAGGCAAGATCTTTCAAGCTCATTTGATTCCATTCAAAGATGGATTCAAAGTCTGGAAGCTTTATATTATTGTTACCTTTTACGCCCCTATTCGAAAGACATTAAGTACTCTTTAAAAAAGGAACCCAAAATATTTTTATTCGATTGGAGTCTCGTGAATAATGAGGGATCTAGATTTGAAAATATGATTGCAGGCCATCTTCTGAAATCTTGCCATGCTTGGACCGATTGTGCCATGGGAGAATTTGATCTTCATTACATCAGGGATAAGCAAAAACGTGAAGTTGATTTTTTAATAACAAAAAACAAAAAACCCTGGGCGTTGATCGAAGTCAAATCAGGACAAACCACACCAACTCCCGCCCTTGTTCATTATAAAAATATCCTTCAACCTAAGTTTTGTTTTCAAGTTGTCAAAGAAAAGAAAAAAGAAAAACTGAGTTCATTGAGTCACCCAGGAATCCAAAGCATCTGCGTGGAACGACTCCTCAGCGCCTTGGTCTAGATTGTGAGAGCACAGCCTGGCTCCCGAATCAAAGAGCAGAAACATCATTCCAACGATAGATCGAGCTTTGCTAAATAATTAGCCAGGTTTCGAATTTGCACACCATTTTTTGTTGTGAATCCATGATCTAAATCAGCTACAAGTTGAACTTTTTTGCAGCCTTTAAAGTAAGACTCAAAAACCGAAAAGTTTTTTGATTCTTGATGATCACTCATCTTCACCTCAATCAGCCAAGGACTTGAACCCTTCTGCTCAACAAAAAAATCGATTTCCTTTTTCTCAAGATTTTGAAGAAAATATAGATTCCCCAAAATCCCCTGATAATCTAACTGATATTCGATTTCTTTTTTAAGAGCTAATGCTACAAGATTTTCAACACGACAGGAAATGTCCCCTTGAACTTTGCCTAAATCATAAAAATAGTACTTTCCTGCCTTGAGTTTTGATCTTGCAATATTTTTTGCATACACAGGAACCCGAAAAATAATGTAAAGATTTTCTAAAATTTGAAGCCATTTTTTGATCGTTTTTTCGTCTCTTTGAATATCTTTCGCTAAAGAACTGTAAGAAATCACGGAACCCACACGCTGGCTGAGTAATTCAATCAAGACTTCAATCCCTTCAATATCACGCACGGATTCGAAGTAAATCAAATCTTGTCTTAAAATAAGATCTGCATGCGATCTCTGCCACTGCCGATAGAATCTTTCTGTTCCAGTGAAATAGGGCTCGGGAAATCCACCGTATTGAAGGAGTTTCCTGTAGGCTTTCTGAGGTTCCTCCCCTGTTGAAACTAACTCTTTGATATCTAAAGGATGCAGTCTCAGAGAAAAAAAAACGACCCGCCAGAGAATCTCCC
>CAZFSX010000055.1:7390-11891 GCA_964522115.1 uncultured Pseudobdellovibrionaceae bacterium
GTTTTTCTGTGTTTCCACCCTGTTTAAAAATAACTTTTTTATATCTATTTTATGCATTCTAAAATAAAAAAAACGACCCGCCAGAGAATCTCCCATTTTCTTTGCAATATCTAGACGAGCACTTCCTGTCACAACAAATTTTTGTTTCTCAGTCAGTCCTTCATCATAAATTCCCTTCAGCCATAACTTCCACTTCTTCATTTTGTGAAGCTCGTCAAAGATAATCAGCGATTTTTCTCTATCCCAGTTTTGGTCTTTGAAAATGTGCATATCTTTTTTGATATCATAATTATAATAAGAAAAATCCTTCGTTAGATTTTTCACCAGAGTTGTTTTACCCACCTGTCGAGGTCCAGTTATAAGTAAAAACTTTCTTCCTAAAAATTCCTGACTGGCATCCCATAAATATCTTTTCATGCTGGACCTCTTTCATCTCTATTCTTTCATAAAAACAACAAATATGTCCATGTAAATTCCGGAGCCTATTCCGGAATTTACATTGAAAAACCGGAATAGGCTCCGGAATTTACATCTTCTAAAACTCATGACCGGAGTCCAGGTCGCAGAGATCTACCCCAAAACTATGTGGCATATCCTTCCGTGAAGCTGTGCAGCTGCATGCGACGCTAGGCCCCCCGAAGTTCGCAGGATTGACCTTGGCCTGACAGATGGTTAGAAAAAGAGGAACTCCAAAAAAGGAAAACCTATGAAAAATCATCTTGTTCGCGTTTACCCCTCGAAGGAAAAAATTGCTCGTGAAGAGCAGCTGGCGTGGAAAATTGCCGCTCTGGCCTCTGACAATACAGCCATCAAAGACGATGTGGTGGATATGGTCATCAACCGCATCATCGACAATGCAAGTGTTGCCGTTGCCTCTGTGAATCGTCGCCCTGTGGCGAGCGCACGGGCTCAAGCGATCGCTCACCCCCGCGAAGGTGGAGCCACTGTTTTTGGGATGCCTAACAATCAAAAATTCTGTGCCGAGTGGGCGGCATGGGCCAATGGAACTGCGGTTCGTGAATTGGACTTCCATGACACATTCTTAGCTGCCGACTACAGCCATCCTGGCGATAATATTCCACCGATCCTGGCTGTTGCTCAACAATTGAACCGCAACGGGAAAGATCTTTTGCGCGGAATCGTCACTGGTTACGAAATTCACGTGGATCTTGTGAAAGGCATCTGCCTTCATAAACATAAAAAAGATCATATTGCTCATCTCTGCCCTGCTCAAGCAGCCGGCATTGGAACCATGCTGAATCTGTCTACCGAAACCATTTTCCAATCCGTGCAACAAGCCGTGCACGTGTCCTTCACGACTCGTCAGTCGCGTAAAGGTGAAATCTCATCCTGGAAGGCCTATGCTCCCGCCCATGCTGGAAAATTAGCAATCGAGGCTGTGGACCGCTGCATGCGCGGCGAAGGTGCGCCAAGCCCCATCTACGAAGGTGAAGATTCAGTGATTGCCTATATGTTGGATGGCAAAGATGGAAAATACACTGTGCCATTGCCAGAAATCGGCGAAGAAAAACGCGCCATTCTTGAAACGTACACCAAGGAACATTCCGCCGAATATCAATCTCAAGCATTGATCGATCTTGCGGCCAGAATGAAAACGAAGATCACAAACTTTGAAGACATCACAGAGATCGTCATCCACACATCTCACCATACCCACTATGTGATCGGAACAGGTTCTGGAGATCCTCAAAAAATGGATCCACGTGCAAGTCGTGAAACCTTAGATCATAGTATCATGTACATTTTCGCCGTGGCTTTGCAGGATGGAAAATGGCATCACGTTCAGTCCTATGCTCCAGAACGTGCTCAACGTCCTGACACTGTGGCTTTGTGGCATAAAATCCGCACTGTGGAAGAGCCTCAGTGGACACAGTGGTACCATGAAGTGGATCCCAATAAAAAACGCTTTGGTGGCCGCGTAGAAATCCATTTCAAAAATGGAACAAAATTGGTGGACGAGTTGGGTGTTGCCAATGCTCACCCTGCTGGAGCAAAACCCTTTGTACGCAAAGATTACATCCGCAAATTTGACGAATTGACCGAAGGAATCATCACCAAGGATGAACGCAATCGTTTCATCCAATTGGCAGAAAGACTTCCTTTATTGACTGCGGAAGAAGTTCAAATGTTGAACGTTCAGTTGGAAATCAACAAATTGACCAATAACAAACGCGATCAAACAGGTATTTTCTAATGTTGTTCGGAACAACTTCCCCCTCTGAAAAACGCAAGGCCTTTCGACAGGCCCTTGCGTCGGGTTCTTTGCTGCGCTTTCCAGGAGCTTTTTCTCCCTTGGTGGCGATGCAAATCGAAAAATTGGGTTTTGAAGGCATTTACATTTCAGGAGCCGTTCTTGCCAATGACTTGGGTTATCCCGACATTGGATTAACAACTCTTTCGGAAGTCGCAGGACGAGGTCGCCAAATCGCTCGTGTGACAAAACTTCCATCGATCATTGATATCGACACAGGCTTTGGTGAACCCTTGAATGTGACGAGGTCTGTGCAAGAGTTGATCGAGCTGGGCATTGCAGGTTGCCATTTGGAAGATCAAATGAATCCAAAACGCTGTGGTCACTTGGACAACAAAGCCCTGGTCAGCAGCGAAGAAATGTTGAAAAAAGTCAAAGCGGCCAGCAATGCAAAAACATTGGATCCTAACTTCCTGATCATTGCACGCACAGATGCTCGCGCCAGTGAAGGCTTAGATAAAGCCATCGATCGGGCCAAAGCCTATGTGGATGCAGGAGCCGAAATGATTTTCCCTGAAGCTTTGCAGGATGAAAAAGAATTTGAAAAATTCCGCAAAGAAGTGAAAGTCCCTTTGCTGGCAAATATGACAGAGTTTGGAAAAAGCAAACTTTTAACTACACAGCAATTAAGCAACCTGGGATTTAATCTTGTGATTTACCCTGTGACCAGCCTTCGCTTAGCGATGAAAGCGGTGGAAACGGGACTTCAAGAAATCAAAGCCAAGGGAACTCAAGAATCTGTATTAGATAAAATGCAGCATCGTAAAGAACTCTACGAATTGGTTCGTTACGAAGAGTACAATCAGTTCGATCAAAATATTTTTAATTTTAAAATCTAAGAAGATGGGCTTTGCAAAATGCAAGGCCCTTTTTTTTGGATCCAAGCATGAAAGGAATTCGAAATGACACAAGACAATTACATCAATCCTGATTATGTCCCAGAACCCGAGAAGGTGAATACAAAAAAAGGTCTGGAAGGTTCCGTGATCGACACTTCTTCCGTTTCCAAAGTAAATCCTGATACCAATTCTTTGATTTACCGAGGATACCCTGTTCAAGATCTTGCAGAGCTTTGCAAATTCGAAGAAGTTGCTTACCTTCTTTACAATGGCGAATTACCGACAACTTCTCAACTTGCGGACTTTGAAAAAAAAGAACGCAGCTACCGTGAAATTTCGAAAGATCTTTTGCAAGTGTTGCGAGCTCTTCCAAAAAAATGTCATCCGATGGATAGCATCCGTACAGCCGTCAGCTTTATGGGATGTGAAGATGAACGCATTTGGGATGCAACACCTGCAACCAATTTAGATAAAGCAATTCGTTTGTTAGCAAAAATTCCAACGGCAATTGCCGCAGATTATCGTTTTAAAAAAGGTTTGGATTTTATTCCTCCTCGCCAAGACCTGTCTTTGTCGGAAAACTTTTTCAATATGTGCTTCGGAAAAATTCCAGCCAAAGAGATTGTGAAAGCCTTTGATGTCAGTTTGATCTTGTATGCAGAGCACAGCTTCAATGCTTCCACTTTCACCACACGTGTTGTGACTTCGACCGAGTCTGATCTTTATAGCGCAACGACAGCAGGTATTGGCGCTCTGAAAGGCCCTTTGCACGGTGGAGCTAATGAACAAGTGATGCATATGATGTTGGAAATTGCAGATCCCAACAAAGCAACTCAGTGGATGTTGGATGCCTTGGCACAAAAACGCAAAGTCATGGGCTTTGGTCATCGTGTTTATAAAAAAGGGGACTCTCGTGTTCCAACAATGAAAAAGTATGCTCAAGTCATGGCGGATGTCACAGGGAACCAAAAGTGGATGCAAATGTATGAAGCCTTGGAAAAAACCATGATTGAAAAAAAGAAAATCTATCCCAACTTAGATTTCCCAGCTGGTCCTGCTTACTACATGATGGGATTTGAAATTGATTTTTTCACTCCTATTTTTGTGATGGCTCGTACCACTGGATGGTCCGCTCATATTATGGAACAAGCTGCAAACAACCGTATCATTCGTCCATTGAGTGAATACATCGGAGCCGAACAACGCAAAGTTCAACCATTACCTGAACGTAGATAGAACCGCAGACGAAGAATATCGTCTGAAACTGGACTGTCGTCTGGATAGAAATGCATGGCCCAATTCCCTTGCCCATTGGATCAAAATATGACCCAATGAGAAGAAGAGTTGGGTCATTTTTTTTGTAGCAACTAGGACGGCGACATCATGAATT
>CAZFSX010000056.1:0-11754 GCA_964522115.1 uncultured Pseudobdellovibrionaceae bacterium
CTTCTTAAGATCAGGGAAGTGGCAGAAGCAAGTTACCAACAAAAACTTCAAGGCATGATCGAACAAAAAAAATACTACCCCTTGATGTCTCATGAAATGAAAGAAAGTGGACAGGTCACAATCCTTTTTTCATTGAAAGAAGATGGAAGTATCGATCAAATCTTAGTCGATCAGGCGTCTGAGTATGAACGTCTGAATCGTGCAGCACTGAAGGCTGTTCAAAAGGCAGCCCCCTTTGGAGCACCACCTGAAGGGCGCAAAACATTTGTTGTGACATTGCACTTTATTTTGGATGATCGCTGGTCGAAAGAATCAATCTTTCGTTAGTTGGATTTTGACCACCTTGTTTTTTACTTCCACTGACTTTTGAAGATCATCAACTAAGATCGTGACATCGAC
This sequence comes from uncultured Pseudobdellovibrionaceae bacterium, assembly GCA_964522115.1. Classification (GTDB taxonomy): domain Bacteria; phylum Bdellovibrionota; class Bdellovibrionia; order Bdellovibrionales; family Bdellovibrionaceae; genus CAZFSX01. Next base: position 400 of record CAZFSX010000056.1, read on the forward strand.
ATCGTGCAATCCTGGAAAGCTGGCAAAGCTGAATTGGATTTCAGATCCTTGGATGGGTTTCTGGCATTGAACTTGAAAGTTTGCGATAAAATCCATGTGCTCACTTTTTTTAGCCTCTGGAAGTCCAATTTTTTCTTTTTGAAAGATACATCCCAAATCCGAAGGAAGTTGGATGATTTTGGAAATTTCATTTTCAAATTTTGAAATAGCCTTATCTAGCAGTTGTTTTTCTTTGCTTGTCTTGGGTGAATGTTCAAATCCAAGAACGCCGTCTGCTGCGGCTTGAAAGCGAACAACACCCTTTTGGTTTTCAAAGGCGATCTGAAGGGTTGCTGCTCCATGCACATGGGCTTCATGATGTCGGTGTTCTTTTTTTCCAGCAAAACTTGCTAGGCAGATTAAAGATAGAAAAAGCACGGAAAAGTTCATAGGTCCCCCAAAGTATTGAGTTGATATATGACTTCTGACTCAAATTTGACGGAGAGGCAAGGCAAGAGTGTTGTGCGTGGATGACTTATTTGGCCGTGCCTTGCTGGGAATGACTTTGAATAAGACTTCTTCTGTCTGATGAAATGTCTCCAATGGAAGGATTGATCAGTGCCGAGCAAATATCTTGGAATTTATTTGGCGAAATGGATTCAAAGCTTTCTTTGCAGTGGTTAGCAAGCAAGACTGATGAGGCTTGAACACCTGCAATTGGACAGGACGCTTTGATTCCTGACTTATCGAGGGTATTTGTTATGCTTGCGTTCATCTTGGAAGATTTTTCTGATCCGAAGTGTGTACAATTAAGACTTTCATCCCACATACTGTTTGCAAAACGTTCAAGTTGAAATGCTTTTTTAGAATTGATTTGAAGACCTTTCTCATTGCATGAGACGAAACCCCGTTGAGGATGTAAAAGATCTCTGTAGAAAATTAAACCTGAAAACTCCGCAGCCGCTTTTCCATAATGAATATCTACTTTATTTGTTTCTCGATCACCTTGGGTGTTTCTGTTCACAGCAGAAGTTGCAGCATTTTCGTTTCCGCTTGGACTTTGTTGGTACAAGCTGTATCCATGTCTGAAAAAACTTGTAAGTTTATCTCCACAGATGACATATTTTCTGACAGTTGGTGAACCTTTAGAATTTTTTCCAGAAGGAGTCAGGTGTTCATTTCTTTCTATTAAAAAAGCAAGGGTTTTATCTTCTTGAGCTTTTCCAGATAAAAATGAAATACCTTTTTTTAGAAAGCCTTCATCTTGATTGGAGTAAATATTATTTTTCTGACTGATATACTGTTGTGTTGAAAAATTTCCGTTGTTGAAGATTTCATTATGAAGACTTGTCAGATATTCAACTTGTGTCATCTCTTGTTGGACTGTTTTTGCAAAATCTCTTTCAAGTTGGGTTGTTTCTCCTCGAACACGAGCTCCGTTAACTTTATTGCATTGGCCAGAATATTTTGTCATATTCTCTGGCTTTTTTAAGTTTTCATTAAATGCATTCACTGCATTTTCAAGATGCTTTTGAATTAATTCATCGATGGATTTGCGACTCGTATTCCCAGCAGGAACGTCTTGGGCGACCTGATTCATGGGGACGAGTTTATCTAAGCTTTTTCGATTCGAAAAGCTGTCACATTTTTCGATATCTTCAACGGCAGCAAAAGCAGATAGAATTGTTAATGAAATAATAAGAATGGGCAAAAGTAGATTTGTTTTTTTCATTTCTTTATTCTAAAGACCAAAGAAATAAAGAAAAAGTCCAGTTTCTACTTTGCCTCTATAGGGACTCAACGGAAGTCGAGTTCTGTTATTTCTTCTGGTGAGCTTTGTGCTCCATGTGTTTTGCTTTGCATGCTTCGATTTCTGTTGGATTGGCAGTGACTCCTGGAACTGTTTCACCTTTTGCGAGTTTGTCCATACAGTCTTTCCAAAGGCCTTTTCCTTGTTTGTGTTGACCTTTGGCAAAGCCAGCAGCCTCGCATGCTTTTTTGATATTCAGGCATGGGTGTTTGGGATCCATTTCTTCTGCATGAAGAACAGAAGAGAAAGTCAATGCCATGGCGGCACAAAGAATAACTTTTTTCATAAAATACCTCCTTGTTTCAAAGCTAGTTGCACCTAGCAAAACCATTCTATTGGTGCAAGAAGACTTCTGTCATCATGTGCCTGCGCTTTTTTGACAGTCGTCGAAACAAACACAATCTTTGCATTTCCATATTTTCGCAAAAAGGAATGAGCACTCATCGTATGACTTTTTGTTGGCTCATCCTCTTCTATCACAATAAACCCTATTTTTTTCCCATCAATATCGATAGCAATAGGAACGCTTGCGCCCCCGCGAGTTTGATATTTGAAAAATGTATATGTTCTATCTATCTGATAAAAGAGCTGAATGCGAAGATTGCGATAGAATAAGCCTTCAAAGCTTTTAATGGATGAACTGTTAGGAGCTAAAAAGCGATGCTCAGCTTGATCTTCAAAATAGTAGACATTGCCAGCCGAGTCTCCTTCGATTTTCAAGGCACGAATAAGAAATAGCGCTTCAAGTGTATAGAGAAGATGTTTTTGGGTTTCCTCAGATATTCCAATTTTCCTGCGAATAACAGAATGTTTTATCTTTATCCCTTCGTTTTCAGCTAAGAGACGAACAAAATCTAAAATTTGACGATAGGGTAAATTTGTTCCATGAATTGTTCGTAAATCCCTATCCAACATAAGGACCATTTGTTCTTCAATATTTTTTCGCCTCAAGCTTTCTTCTCTTAAAAAGCAAAGTCCAGGAAGTCCACCACCCTGAAGATATTTTTCAACATCCGAACGAAGTTTTAGACTATCTTTAACTTCTTGAGCTTTTCGTTCTAATAAATTTTCTAGATTTTTACTGTCAAGAATTTCGAAAAGGTTTGTGAGTAGAGGTTGATGACGAAGCTCACGTAGAGAAAAGGGAAGAAGTTCAAGAGTTAAAATTCGACCAGTCAAAGATTCGCGAATCGCCTTTTTACTAGAAAACCGAACAGAACCTGACAGTAAAAATTGCCCAGGTCTTTTGTTGATGCGAACATGATCTTTGAGTACAGGAAAGATTTCGGGTGCAAGTTGACACTCATCAATTGTTAAAGGGTTTTTTTTGCTGGCAGAGGCAATATTTTGAATAAAATCCTTGGGTGTTTTTTGTGCTTGCAGAAGAAGTGTTGGATCATCGAAGGTCATATACTCTTCAGAAATATCTTGAAGTAAGGTTGTTTTACCCACCTGACGGTGGCCAAGGACCCCAACAAGGGGGCTGAAGCGAAGGCCTTTCGTAAGCAGATTGCGTAAATATCTTTGTCGAAGATGTGCCATAAAATGACTCCAAGAGATCTTTTTCTTTAGGATAGGTAGATTTCGTACGGGAGTCAAAGGGGTTCGTCATTTTTACATCGGATGTAAAAACGCCTAACCCCCTAGTCATTTTTACATCCGATGTAAAAACGCCTAACCTTGCAGTTTTTGTTCAAGCTCACTCCATCGCGAGTAACTTTGGTCTAGGTTTTTTTGAAGAGCTTCAAGGTGTTGGCTCAGTCGCAAAAGTTCTGAAGCGTTGGAGATATTTTGCGGATCAAGCAAAGCAGCTTCTGTTTCGGCAACCTGTTGTTCCAGATTCATAATCGTTTGTTCCATATTTTCGTATTCAAGCTTTTCTTTGTAGCCTAATTTGCGACCGGAATTTTTTGATGAATTTGTACTGGCAGATTTTGCAGAAGGATCCTGCGTTTCCTTGGAAGTTGCAGTTTGCGTTGCCGCGGATCCTGATTTTTTGATGGAAGCCAAAGTGTCTTGAAACCAAGATTCCCACTGAAAGAAATCTGCAAATCGTTGAATGTGACGATCTTCTTGTTCTGGAACTGGAAATGCCCATAACTCATCCACAACTTGGTCCATAAAATATCGGTCATGGGAAACTAAGATAATAGCGCCATGAAATTGATCTAAAGATTCTTGCAAAACATCCAGTGTTTCAACATCCAAATCATTCGTGGGTTCATCAAGAACAAGCAGATGAGCTTGTTGCAACATCATCTGTGCAATTCGAAGTCTGGCCTGCTCACCACCGGAAAGCTGCCCAACAGGAAGATCCATTTGATCGCGCCGAAATAAAAATCGTTCCAGGTAACTGCGTGCATAGACAAACTGACCTTGGACTTCCACATAATCCCCGTAAGGGCATAAATTTTGAATGACGGAAAGTTCGGGCTTCAATGTTTGGCGAGTTTGTTCAAAATAAACGATCTTCAAATCTTGGTACATTTTAATTGTGCCATGATCGGGTTGTTCTTGCCCCATCAGAATTTTCAACAAAGTCGTTTTGCCGGAACCATTGCTTCCTAAAAGTCCAACGCGACTATGGCGTTGGACGATACCGGTAAACTGATCAAATAAAAGTCGCCCATCAAATCCCTTCGAAATTGTTTCGAACTCAACAAGTTTTTTGGGGATATTTTCTTCTTCTTTAAAGATAATCTGCATTTGTCGACGATTATTTTTTTCCGCCAATACAGAAAGGTCCTGAGCCAAAACCTGAAAGTTTTGCTGTCGTGCTTTCTGTTTGGTTTGTCGTGCAATGGCGCCTCGATGAAGCCATTCTTTTTCTCGGGTGATAATATTGCGCATACGACTTTCACGGCTTTGAAGACCGGCCAGATAGTGTTGCTTTTTTTCTAGGTAACTGGCGTAGCTGCCTTCAGAAATCAACATGCCATCGACGTAGCGTGAATCCAGATCCATAATTTTATTCGTTGTACGCTCTAAAAATAAACGATCATGAGTGACTAAAAGAAAGGTTCCATTCCAGCCTTGAAGAAAATTTTCTAACCACATAATGGCCGCAACATCCAGGTGATTCGTCGGCTCATCCAGAATAAGAAAATCGGGCTGCTTCATCAGCTCACGAGCTAAGGCCAGGCGTTTCATCCAGCCACCCGACAGTTGTGTTACGGAAGTATTTTCATCAAATTGATCCAGTTGCATTTTAGAAATCCACTCATAAGCTTTTCCTAAAGTTTCTGGATCAGAAGAATTTTCCGTCAATGTGGATAAAATTGTGGAACCTTGGGAAAAAGAAGGAACTTGTTCGACAAAACCCAAAGAGGTTCCCTTGCGAAAAATCACATCCCCTTGATCTGCACGAGATCGACCCATAATTAAGCGTAACAAAGTTGATTTGCCGGCTCCGTTGGGACCCACAAGGCCAACTTTTTCACCGGCATTGATGGAAAAATGAAGATTGCGGAAAAGAGTTTTTCCCGCCACGGATTGCGATAATTGATTGACTGATAAAAGCATGACTCTTTTTAGCAGCTATGCTGTCAGGGTCAATGTCCAAATCAGTTCCTGTTCGGCTTAAATTTATCGAATAAATTTTCTAGATAAATTGCCAGCGCAATTCCAAAAAAACCAAAGTTGGAAAAACTATGAAACTTAGGTGCTGATAAGCCCCAAATATGCAGAGTTGAAAAATCCTGACCCCAAAACCATATTCGAGTTCCTAACATGGGGACAGCAAAGATCAGGAAAAAAAGATAAATAGAGATGCAAGTTAAGGAAGTCCTGCGTTTCTGTTTCGCTTCCAAAAATAAAATGATGGAAGGAAAAATCAGGAACATGGCCCCCGCACACACGGCGGCCACTTGTTTTTCAGGAATCATGCGAAAGGCCATCATCACGGCAATGACATTCACAAGTAAAGGAATGAAGTAAAGGCGACGATTGATTTTCAAATTAATCCTCGTCTTCCTCTTCTTCGTCCTCGTCGTAGTCATCGTCTTCGTCGTCATCATCCTCGTCATCTTCGTCTTCATCGTCCAGGTCGTCTTCGTCCTCATCATCAAAAACATCTTCGCTGCTTTCAACTTTGATCAACCAGCCATCACCTTGAGGATCTTCTTGAATCAGGCTTGGATCTTCAATCACTGCAGAATTGACTTCGATCACCACCCCAGTGACAGGACTAAAAATATCCAAAGGACCATTGTCTGTTTCAATGGTGCCGCAAACGATATCCTCTTCAATTTCTTCATTTTCGCGGGGAAGATCCACGGATTCGATGTTTTCAAAATCATCGATCGCGTCCTCGTTCAGGCTGATGGTATAAACATTATCTTCTCTTTGAATCCAAAGGTGACCCATATAAGAGCGTGCATTTTCAGACATAGACTCTCCACTGATTTGATTTGTCGTATCTTAACCTCATAACATGCCTGATGCGTTTTTCAATTCCATGTGCGTAATCAAATAGAGATTGCCAGAGTGTGTCTTTTTTGATACTTCCCAGGACCAGTTTTTGGGATGGGGGATTTCATGAAACTATTTTTGTATGGCGCCTCAGCCGAGGGGATGATCCAATATTCTCGATTTTCACATTATGTTCAAGATTTGCAGCCTGCTGAAACGCGGGGTACAGTTTATCGTTTGAAGGTGGGATATCCTGTCTTAGTTGAAGGCGGGCAAGACTTGGTGCGTGGACAAGTAGCTCAATTGCAGCTATCGGATATTGCCTTAGAACTGATGGATCAATTGAATGGTTTTCATAAGCTGAATCAGCAAGACTCTTTGTTCTGGCGAAAAGAAATCATGATCACAACTCAGGATCAGGGGATTCAAAGAGTATGGGCCTACGTGTTAAATCCTGCTCGTGTTCCCAAGGATGCCATGGTGGTCAGGGATGGAGACTGGTTGACTCATATGAAAGAGCAGCCGGCACTTCCGGAAACTCTGACGGAAAAGCAACGTCACTATATTCTTAAATTGGGTCGGGCCAGCAGTCGAGAAGTCATCCCTATCGAGATGGGAATGTACCGAGAACTTCTAAAACTTGAGATTATCGTTGATAAAGGACGTCGTTTAGCGTTATCAAAGCTGGGTCATGACGTCTTCAAATATCTTAACCGGGAATAATCCGGAAAATCTTTCGAAAGCTTTTTTTAATGTGGTTCTGATCGAGCCCGAGATTCCTCAAAATACAGGAAACATCGGTCGCACCTGTGTCGGAACCCGAGCGGATCTGCATTTGGTGGGAAAGCTGGGTTTTGAAATTACAGATCGTAATTTAAAACGTGCGGGGTTGGATTACTGGCAATTTTTGCGATGGCATCATCATGCTCATTTGCAAGACTGGATGGATTTAGTTCCAGATAAAAGCAGAGTGTTCTATTTTTCAACAAAGGCTTCCAAAGATTATTATCATCAGCAGTTTCAAGAAGGAGATTGGTTTGTTTTTGGCCGCGAAACCAAGGGCCTTCCGATGGAAATTCTGCAATGCAATGAACATCAGGCCTTGAAGATTCCACAATATGGTCCCATCCGTTCTTTGAATGTGGCAACAGCTGTTGCGATTGTTTTGTATGAAGGTCTCCGCCAAATCAATAAGTGACAAGGTATTCTTTTTTCCATAGAATCTTCAGTCTATGGTAAACAAAATTCTACAAAAAATTTTCGGAACAAAACACGATCGCGAGATGAAGGCTCTTCGTCCCCTGATTGCTCAGATCAACTCTTTCGAGCCCGCGATTCAAGCGTTGAGCGATCAACAGCTTCAAGCGAAGACTCCTGAATTTCAACAAAGACTGAAAAACGGTGAAACCCTTGATGATATTTTGCCAGAAGCCTTTGCTGTTTGCCGTGAAGCTTCGAAACGTGTGTTGGGCATGCGCCATTATGACGTTCAGCTGATTGGTGGGATTGTTCTTCATCGTGGAAATATCGCCGAAATGAGAACGGGTGAAGGTAAAACTCTTGTTGCGACTTTGCCTGTGTACTTGAACGCTCTTTCTGGAAAAGGCGTTCATGTTGTGACTGTGAATGATTACTTGGCCCGTCGTGACTCGGATTGGATGGGGCGTCTTTATGGATGGTTGGGTTTGAGCACAGGTGTGATTGTGCATGGCTTGACTGATCAAGAACGTCAACAGGCCTACAATGCGGACATCACTTATGCGACAAACAATGAACTAGGTTTTGACTATCTTCGTGACAATATGAAGTTCGATCTTGCTGATTATGTTCAGCGCGAATTGAATTTTGCGATTGTGGATGAGTGCGATTCGATTCTTGTGGATGAAGCTCGAACCCCTTTAATTATTTCAGGCCCAGCGGAAGCCTCGACAGAAAAATATTACGTCGTGAATAAAGTTGTTCCTCATTTGGTGCGAGACAAGCACTTTACGATGGAAGAAAAAACAAAGACCGCTTCTTTGACAGAAGAGGGAAATTCCAAAGTTGAACAAATTTTGGGTGTGGAAAATATCTACGATCCACAACATATTGAAATGTTGCATTTGATTTACCAAGGTCTGAAGGCATTTCATCTTTACAAGCGTGATGTGGACTACATGATCAAAGACGGTGAAGTCGTGATCGTGGATGAATTTACAGGTCGTTTGATGCCAGGTCGTCGATGGAGCGATGGGCTTCATCAAGCCATCGAAGCCAAAGAAAATGTGGAAGTGAAAAACGAAAATCAGACTTTGGCAACAATCACATTCCAAAATTATTTCCGCATGTACAATAAAATTGCGGGGATGACAGGAACAGCAGATACAGAAGCTGTTGAGTTCAAAAAAATCTATAAGCTTGATGTTGTTGTGATTCCGACGAACAAACCGATTCAACGTAAAGATGAAGATGATCTGGTTTACAAAGCTGAAAAAGGAAAATTTCAGGCAATTGTCCAAGACATTCGTGCCCGTCATGAAAAAGGTCAGCCGATTCTTGTGGGAACATCCAGTATTGAAAAATCAGAATTGATTTCTTCCGTCTTGAAAAAAGAAGGAATTCGTCACGATGTTTTGAATGCCAAACATCATGAACGTGAAGCAGAGATTGTGGCCCTAGCTGGTCGTTACAAAGCGGTGACCATTGCAACGAATATGGCAGGTCGTGGAACAGATATCATGTTGGGTGGAAATCCAGAAGTGATGGCCCGCAAGGAAACAGGTCTTCACGATGAAAATGCAGCTGAGTACAAAGCGGCTTACGAGAAATTTAAGGCGATCTGTGAAGAAGAAAAGAAGAAAGTTTTGGAAGCCGGTGGTTTGTACATCATTGGGACTGAACGCCACGAATCTCGACGTATTGATAATCAGCTAAGAGGTCGTTCTGGTCGTCAGGGGGATCCTGGAGCTTCTCGTTTTTATCTTTCTTTGGAAGATAATTTGATGAGAATTTTCAATGGGGAAATGATTCAAAGAATTATGGACCGTATGAATGTTCCAGATGATGAACCCATCACTGCGGGAATGGTTTCGAGATCGATCGAAGGTGCTCAGCGCAAGGTGGAAGGGCATAACTTCGATATTCGTAAACATTTGTTGGATTACGACGATGTGATGAATCAGCAGCGTGGAATTATTTATGGTCTTCGTCGAAATATTTTGGAAGGAAAAGATCTGGAAGTTTTGATGACAGATATGTTGGGTGATGTCAGCTCCAGCATCTTGGATCAGTTCTTGCCTCAAAATTCAAAAAAAGAAGATTGGAATTTGGAAGGTTTAAATACAGCCTTGTCGGCGAACTTTGGTCTACGTATTCAGTTCAATAGCTTTCCACAGTTGGATGAGTCTATTATTATTGATGCTGTCAGTAAGGCGATTAAAGATGCGTATGATCGTCAACGGTCGTCATTGGGCGAATACTTTTTCCAGATTTTTAAAATGGTTTTATTGCAAGCTATAGATCAACGTTGGAAAGAACATTTGTATTATGTCGATCGCTTGAAAGAGGGAATCAATCTTCGAGCCTTTGGACAGAAAGATCCCTTGATCGAGTACAAAAAAGAAGCATTCAAGGCCTTCGAAAATTTGCATTATGTTATTAAGACGGATGCCGTTGAAAAAATGATGAAAGTGCAGTTGGTCGCTCCTGATGCTCGTGCGGCATTGGAAGAAATGCAAGAGCAGTTGCAGAACCAAAGTGTTCAGTTGGATGAGCTTGATTATCAAGGTCCTGAAGAAGATGAGGGGATTTCTTTTGCAAATAATGCGTCTGGAAGAACCGCTTCGGAACCCGCAGCTCCTCAGAAAATTAAGATGGTTGCCGGTCCCGGTGATGGTGAATCTCAACGTATGAATCGTGAAGAACGACGCAAAATGAAGAAAAAATAATTCGTTCGAAGAGTTATTTTTGGGTGAAAAATGGATTTTCACCCAATATTTTCAAGGGGGAATGGATGTCCCAAGTTTGTCCTCAATGTTCGAAAGATGTTCCTGATTCTTTCGGTCTTACAACCTGTCAATATTGTGGCTTTACTTTTTTTCCCGGATTGGCCGCAGGCACAGCGGATGCGGTGATGGATGATTCGACAGAAGGTTTGGATGCGGAGGAATCTGAACATTCAACTTCTGACGAACCTGTGGATTTATTTTCCATGACAAAGAAGGATGAAGAATACGATTCACAATTAGGGAATGAGTCCACTGCGCAACCATCAGCTATCGATGCTGAACCCATGAGTGCTGAATCGTTTCAGAACGAAATTCAAAAATTTGCCTCCGAACAGACTGCTGCCGTTTTTCTGACCTACAGATTTTTTATTCATGGTATTGATACGGTCCAAATTCGCCATTCAGTTCTGGAGGTCTTAAGTGAGCCTCGTTTAGGATTGGACCTGAACAAGCTTCCATCACAAATTCGTCAGGGAGAATTAGTCTTAGATAAATTAAACGCAGCACAGGCAAGTTATATTGCTCGGCATTTGGGTGCTATATCGGTGGAGATGCAATGGATTCAAGAATCTCTTTAAAAAAATATTTATGGTTATTCAGCGTTTCTTTTATATTTTCTGCTGGATTCGTTTTTGCGAATGAAGCATCTCATGGAGAAGTAAAAAAAGAAGCGCAAGAATCAGGTCATGGAGCTTCTGCCGATGGCCATGCAGCAGCTCCGGCAGAAGGAGGGGGTCATGGGCCGGCGGCTCCTGTAGCAGCTCCACCCCCATGGCTGGAAGTGGAAACTCGAATTTCCAATTTAGATACTCAGATGAAGATGAAGCAGGCAAATATAAAAAAACTATTTGATGATAAAAATCATCTTCCAAATGGATCGCCTCAATTGAAGCAGACTATATCGGAACTGGTAGCCGAACATAAAGAGTTGAAAAGAATAAGTGAAGAGTTAGAAAAGCAAAAGATTATATTAAAATATCGATTTCCTGAGCGCAGTTTAAAAGTTGAAAGAACATACAAAAAGCAAGATTTAAAATCCTTAGAGGAAATGGAAAAGCAACTTGGTATTGAAGGTCAATTGGATCGATCTGTCTCTGTTTTGCGAAAGCATTATGCGACACCGGAGAAATCTGGAGGGTCAGACGGAAAAGATCGATCTCAAAAAAAGAC
>CAZFSX010000057.1:0-11701 GCA_964522115.1 uncultured Pseudobdellovibrionaceae bacterium
TCATGGACTTTGTCAGTTCACGCAAAAAATGCTTTTCGTACATTTCTGCGACATCTCGCACCTTGGCTGCAGTATCAGCTTTTCTTTGTTCTGCAGTCACAGGTGTTGTATTTTTTAGATTCGATTTAAATTCTATGGACATCTTTTTGTGAGTTGAAAAAAAAGGGGAGTTGAGTCAGACATCGCGTGCATCCTGCACTTAACGCTCTTAGCTTCAGCCTCAGCCAATCCTTGGCTTTGTGTGCTGACCTATTGTTCCTGTTTCCTGCGAGAAACATTGACTTGACTCGTGACCGTCCTTGGTTCTTGATCTCTAACTCACCCTCCCCGCACTTCAACAACATCCATGTTTATTGAAGTGATTACTTAAATTTTATAAAAAACTTTCTCAAACTGATACAAAATTCTACAAAATTTCTAATTCCCCGTGCAAAGCTCCAGCTGCCTTAATGGACTGAAGTAGAGTTATCAGGTCCTTTGGCGTGATTCCAAGTTTATTCAACGCCTGGACAAGATCTCCAACACTGGCGCCGGAATCCAGCAGCATGACTTTTTCTTCTTTCGCATCTTTGCTTTTTCCATCACCGATTTTTATGCTCAAATTTCCGTGGCTTAAAGCAAGCTTCGAAATTTTTACCTTCTCTCCTATAATCACGGTTCCTGTTTTTTCGTTGATCACAACCTTTGCTGGCGCATCGGGGTTGACCTCGACAGCTTCAATTGTTGCAAGCAACTCAACACCACGTCCTTCATAAGAAGATGGCGTCACCAAATCCACTGTGCCAGCATCTTTTGCGCTGGCATAGTGTCCACCCAGCTCTTTATTCACTGTCAGCGCGATCCTTGCTGCTGTGACAAAATCTGGGTTATGAAGGGTTAAACGAAACATCTTTCTTGTCGCAAAATCACTGCTGACGTCTTTTTCAATGATGGCTCCGTTGGGAACACGGCCCACTGTTGTGTGAACTTCTTTTCCATCTCCCCCCAAAATCAGGCTTCCTTGTGCAACAGCGTAGACTTGCTCATTGGCTGCGCGAAGGGGAGTTTGTAAAAGTGTACCGCCCTGTAAACTGCCGGCATCACCAATAGCATTGACGGTCACGTCAATCGAATTGCCGGCTTTTCCAAAGGCGGGTAAGCTTGCTGTCACAATCACGGCCGCGACATTTTTACTGATCACGTCTTGATTGTCTAACTTCACACCTAACTTATCCAGCATACGTGCCATACTCTTAGATGTGAACTCGTTCTTTCCATCACCTGTACCTTTAAGACCAACGACCAGTCCATAGCCAATCAATTGGTTTTCCCGAACTCCACGAATGCTTGTGATGTCTTTCAAACGGGCTGCTTCAGATCCAATGCCAATGCACACCAAGGCGAAAAGGAATATTTTTTTCATCATTGAGTGCTCCTTCGAAGGCTGACAACATCAAATTGAGGATCCAAAAGCTTGGATGCATTCATACCTTCATCGTTGTAGTCCTCTGGGCGTACAATCCCCATAACTAAGACTTTGTATTCTCTTTTTCCGATCATAAAGGGATGAGATCCCTTCACTCGATAGTTTCCGTCAGGTAAGCGTTCCACGATGCGTGCAGGAATTGTTTGGATTTCACTGAGATCCTGTTTGTCTTCGGATTTTCCGTCGGGGGTTGATGCTTTGTTTTCAATGGCGGTCGCGGGTGCGCGATTTTCACCATTGTTCGCGGTCTGAGCTAAATTTGTATTCAGGGTCGGTGGTGGATTGTTTGCAGCATCCAGTTGAGCTAAAAGTTTTTTTATAACTGCTACTTTAGTTTCCACCTGACGTAAGGACGCTCCTTCTAATTTCACATTTAAAAGATCGCCTTCACGACGACTTTTATTCTGAGTGAAGAGATAGGCGCCTTGGCCTTCCATGACCCATGTGGATCCGGCACTGCTTTGAATTTCAGACTCTTGTTCCAGGCGTTCTCTTGTCATACGTTTGTAATGTCTTTGACTATCATTCATCACAAACGGATTTTCAGAAAATCGAGTCGGGGCAGGTTCTAAGTTAGCTAACTCATCTTGACTGACAACTTTTTTATTGTCGTCATTGGATCCAATCATAGATTTCCAGGTATTTGATAAAGAAGCGCAGCCCACATTTTGTAGGAATAAAAAAGGAAGAAAATATTTGAAAGCGACAATATGTATTCTCAAAATGACTCTCCTTCTTTACTCAACTCGAACTAGGCCAGGGGCTGCAACTTTGCCAGATAAGATTTTTTGATTTGAATCGGATTTAACTTTGATCATGGAATCTTTAAAACCATCTTCTTGAGCCGTTCCCATGGTTTCGATTTGAATACCATTTTGCTCTAACAAAATTTTTACATTTTGAGACCTTTGTATCATAGTAGCAGGCTTGATGAGGTCTTTGGTTAATACGGAACCTTGATAGGCATTTCGTGACATCACGAAACCTTCGACATCCTTCATTTCCAAAATATCACCACGTACGTAGCTGATATCGATTTTTCGAAGTTGAACATCCGCAGAAGACAACCGCTCGCCATAACGTAGGTCTTTCATCAGCAAAGGGACCTCTTGTCGGACTCGAACAATACCACGCAGCCAGTATGCATTTTCAGTTTCATTTTCCAATCGTACATTCAATAAAAATTCTCCACGTCCATTGTAATCATGGAACTCAATAGAAAGAGTGTTGAGTGGTCGATCTGCAAAGGGAAGTTTCAACTGTTGAACATCAATTTCAGCCAGAGGAAATCGATGTTGAGCATAAGCCGTAATCAGATTTTGGACATCTGTTTTTGTTGCCTTTGCAGTGGGTAGACGAAAGTGAATTTTTGAAGGGGCTTTCAATTTTATGGATTGTTCTTGAAAAAACTTTTCTTTAAACTCCAATGGCGTCATTTCTGAATTTTCAGATTTCCAGTTCACTTGCATTTTATAAAGCATTTCTTTTTCAGACGGAGTTGCTTGAATAATTTCACAACAATCCAAAAAAGATAATTTACTTTGGAAAACAATAATTTCCGATTGAATCCGAACTTCTGGTTTGGCGTACAAAAACGGTGTAAAAAGTGCCATCAGGCTAAATATGATCTTCATCATCGCTTCCATTATTTCAGTGCATTGGTTGTTTGTAGCATTTGATCCGAGGCTTGAATGACTTTGCTATTCGTTTCATAAGCTCTTTGTGCTGTGATCATATTGACCATTTCATCCACAATGTTGACATTGCTTGCTTCCAATTGGCCTTGTGATACTTGTCCTAAGCCTGCTTGTCCTGGTTTCGCTGTGATCGGCTGACCGCTGGCGGGAGTAGTTGTAAAAATATTTTTACCTTGAGCTTTCAGACCCGTTGGATTGACGAAGTTGGCAAGTTCCACTTGTCCAATTGTCTGTGGCGCATCGCCTGTTCCTTGAAGAACACGTATTTCTCCTGAACTGGTAATTTCAACAGCCGTGGTGTCAGCGGGAACAGTCACGACTGGATTCAGAAGATTGCCATTTTTATCTACAATACGACCCGTTGGATCTTTTTTGAAAGCTCCATCTCGAGTGTATCCAATCTGACCATCTCCCATTTGGACTTGAAAGAAACCAGCTCCTTCAATCTGCAAATCCAATGGGTTTTTTGTCATGATTGCAGAACCATAGGTAAAGTCACGTTGGACAGAGGCCGTTCGCACTCCTAATCCCGTTTGAACTCCCGTTGGAGAAATGGAATTTAATCCCGTGGCTTCTCCGGCTTCGCGCAGATTGTGGTACATAAGGTCTTCAAATTCAGCACGAGATTTTTTAAATCCATTGGTTGATACGTTGGCCAAGTTATTGGCGATTGTATCTAAATTTGCCTGTTGAGCTGCCATTCCTGTCGCGGCTGTATTTAAACTTTTTATCACTCAAAGCTCCTTTTATCCTGTAACTTTACCAACAACATTGACTAATTTTTCATTCATTTCGTCATAGCTGTGAATGGCTTTTTGTGTGGATTCAAAAACCCTTTGTGCCGTAATCATATCTGTCATTTCTTGCACAACATTGACATTGGATAATTCTAAAAATCCTTGTTTTAACTGCGTGTTGGTCGTCGCTTTTTTTCCAGAAGTCATCCCAGCTTTTTCTTCGTACAGATTATTTCCCATTTTACGTAGAGCATCTTTATTATCAAATTGAGCTAAAGCAATTTTTCCAAGCGAAACGTTTTGATCAAAGACTTCTCCATTGTCTGCAATTTGAACTTGGGATGAGTTCACTTTAAAAATTCTATTTTGAGGATCTGTCCCATCAGGAGCTTCCATCAGTAGTGGAAATCCATCTTTCGTGACAACTTGTCCTAGGCCATCGACGGAAAAAGAACCAGATCGTGTGTATCGAACGCCTGCGGGAGTCATGACTTCAAACATGCCTTGACCATCAATAGCTACATCCAAAGGATTCCCCGTTGTTTTCAAGCTTCCTTGAGAAAAATCAGTGTATGTACCATTGGAATCGACAAAAGATTTATCTCCGCCTTGCATATCATAAAAACTTTCGACAGAAGCTGGAATGCGGGGGACTTGGATCACATCCGACGGTTTTTCGTTGGCCGTCAGATATTCTCGAAAGGTTTGCTGATCCTTTTTGAAAGAAGGAGTATTCACGTTGGCAATATTATTGGCAATTGTGTCCAGGCGAAGATTTTGCGCCAAGGCTCCGCTTAATGCAGTATACACACCTTTAGTACTCATGCGATGGATACTCCTGTTCTTGATTGAAACTAAAGCAATGCCCATGCCACCTGGACTGGACTAGGATGTAAGATCAGTTTTCATCCACAGATCAAATTTAGACTTATTCAAATGACCATTGAAACCGATAAGGTCGAAGGGAAGGAAGGGTCTTGACTGGTTCTATGACAGGACTGTCAAAAGGCCGACGCCAAAGTGTTCCAGTTCCGACGACCAGATTTCCAATCAGTGTTCGACCGTGGCGATTTTTCTGCCAGAATGAAGTTATGAAAATGAAAATCTATGGATGGTTTCTTCTAAATCTAAGCTTTACCATAACATCTTTGGTGTTGGATCCAAGTCGCGCGGCCGTTGCTGGAGCGACGGTCAGTTCTGCTGCAACAGTTGTTTCATCCCAAAGAGCTGCTCAATCTGTCGCAACATCCAGCGCTTCCGCTGCCGCTTCTCATAAGAAGGGGACATCCAGTGGTGTGTTTTTTGATCTACCTTTAACTTACAATCGTAAAGTCAGTCAGTGGATTTCCTATTACCAAACAAGTGGTCGGAAGTGGTTTCGTGAATGGTTGGAACGTTCGACGATCTACATGCCAGGAATTCAACGAGAACTTCAAAGAGCAGGCATGCCTCAAGATTTAGCTTACATGGCAATGATCGAAAGTGGTTTTAGTACTTCTGCCACCAGTCATGCGGATGCTGTTGGCCCTTGGCAATTTATTGCTCCCACCGGAAATCGTTACGGCTTACGCTTTCAATGGTGGATCGATGAACGTCGTGACATGAAGAAAAGTACTTTGGCAGCCATTCGATACTTGCGCGATCTTTATCAGGAGTTCGGGTCCTGGTATTTGGTGGCAGCAAGTTACAATATGGGAGAAAATGGTCTGCGTCGTCAGATTCAAAAGTACCGTACGAAGGATTTTTGGCAACTTGCTGCTATGGGAGCTTTGCCCGCAGAAACCAAGGAGTATGTTCCAAAAATTATCGCCGCGATGATGATTTCCAAAAGTCCTTCTTTGTATGGATTTCGTGGTTACACAAAGTATGATCCGTTGGAATATGAAGTTGTCAGCGTGCCAGGAGGGACAAATTTGTCAACTTTGGCCGATCATTTACGTGTGACTCGAAAATCTTTAAAGGATCTGAACTCTGAACTCATTCTTGGTTATGTTCCCAATCAAGTGGATCGACACTACATCAAAATTCCACGAGGTGCCAGCACGATGGTTTCTCAGTATGTGGAACAAATGAAAAATCCCCGCCGCGTAGCTTCTGGCGATTATTAATTTCTTTTGATCCAAATATAACTGACATTCTTTGACTCATTTTTACTCTTCTGTCTTGAACATAAAAGTTAGATCATGCTAACGCTATGGTATGAAAGCAGTAGGAAGATCATGAAATTAATTTCAAAGAAACTCACCGGGGATCAAGTTCAAGAAATTTTGGATAAAAAGCTGAAGTGGATTTTGAAATCCTGCCGACCCGTGAAAGTGATTCTTTTTGGTTCCGCAGCATCGGGAGAGATGACGGATGCTTCGGATGTTGACCTCATATTGCTGTTTCCAAATGATGCCAATTTAAAAGAAATTCGTCATGCTTTGGCAAAAGCACGTCCTTTGGATGACTGGCCACATGATTTGATACTGGAAACGATCAGCGGTTTTCAGTATCAAATCAATAAAGGAGGCGGTGCTTGCTGGATTGCTGAAAATGAGGGTAAGATTCTGTATTCGCAGGAGTAGTTCATGAGTCCAAGCAAACAAGAAAAAATATTTCGACCCGAGTATGCATTTCGTCAGCAAGTCCTTGGAGTTGGCTGATGTTGCTTGTTCTGAAGTATGGTGGGGCGACATTAGCAACACCGGAACATATTCAGTCTGTGGCTGGTCATGTGGCAGATCTTTATCGTCAAGGGCATCGCCTTTTGATCGTTGTCAGTGCCATGGGAAATACAACCAATGAACTGATCAAGCTTGCTCATCAAGTGAATTCTCAGCCTCCGCTGAGAGAATTGGACATGTTGCTGACCACAGGTGAACGAATCAGTGCTTCTCTTTTAACAATGGCCTTAGCAGCAGAAAATATTCCTGCTGTCAGTTTTACAGGAAGTCAGGCGGGTGTTTTGACTTCCGATCATCATGTGAATGCTCTGATTCGAGAAATCAAACCCACGCGTTTTCAACAAGAATGGCAGCAGAAAAAAGTCATTGTCCTTGCAGGTTTCCAAGGCGTCAATCCCATCACCAAAGAAATCACCACCCTGGGGCGCGGAGGTTCTGATACGTCAGCCGTGGCGATGGCCGCGGCTCTTTCTGCAGATCGCTGTGAAATTAGAAAGGAAGTCGATGGGATTTATTCCGCAGACCCCAGGCTTGTCCCTGAATCCTTTCACTTAAAAGAAGTCCCAGTTCTTCAGCTTTTAGATATGACTTTTTGGGGAGCCAAGGTTTTACATTATCGTTCTGTGGAATTGGCTTATTTCCATCGAGTTCCAGTGTGGGTGGGGAGCGCGACAAATTCAGATCTTCCCGTAACGAAAGTCGTCCCCACTCAAAATTTCAACTCTTCGTTTTTATCCAGTGAAGGAGTCACAATGTTAGAATCAACCAAAGTTTTGTCGGTGAATTCTCATGCATGGGTTCTTAGGGTTTTGGGCTTGCAAGATGTCTTTCAGTTCTTTCAAGATCTGGAAGATCATCAAATTGCAAAGCCACAGGTTTTGCGTATGGAACATATGAATCAAACTTCTCAAGAAATCTATTTCGCAGGACCCAATGAAAACTTAAAATCGATCCAGAATTATTTGTTAAAAAAGCAAATTTCCTACGAAAGTTTAAGTGCAGTGACAGCAACATGTTCAGGAAGCTTAGATCCGCATTTACTTCGAAATGTTCACCTAGTATTGCAACAAGCAAAGATCAAGCCTTTAAGTTTTCAGTTTTCTGCCTTGAGCGTCACGGTGTACGTTTCTGAATTGGATCATAAGGCGACGGTCCAGGCTCTGCATTCTTTGATCCATGCAAACATTGAATAGAAAGAAAAAACCCCGAAGTAATACTTCGGGGCAGTGATTTTGAGGTTTTATTGATCCTTCTAGGTTCTACTTCGATCGCAGCATAAATTAGTGTCTATCGCAGCTCAAACGTAATTTTGATACTCCTGACAATTGTTCTAAGTCGACAGATAAAATTTTATCATCGGCATCATGGCTGTCTTTATCGACTTCGACTTGAAAATTTTCAAGAACGTCTTCGGCATGGTCTCCATGATGACGATGAACTTTCAAAGCTTGAGCAATCCCATGGAAATGCACTTTGATTCTTACTTTGGGTCTAATACTTTCCAGGCCTTCGCATTGATGACCATGAACTGCTCCTCGACGAAACTTCACGGCAGAGCTTACTTTGATGACTCCAAATACAGGGTGTTTAAAGAATCCCTGTCCATGATGATGTTGTATGGATCTGTCAATATCAGGTAAGTTGGGTGTTGCAGAAGAAAGTCTCAATCGTGCAAGGATGTCTTTTCTTTCTTCAATGGAAAGTAGGGATCCATTTTCTTTTCTTAGGCTATTCAGAATTCCATCCAACCATCCACTCACAAGAGTTTCTGGTTTTAGACCAATATTTAAGAAGGGCAGGTGTAAAACGATTTTCAGTTTTAAATTTCTGTGCAAGTGTTTAACGACTTCAGGCACAAGGCATTCTCCTAAATCACTGATTTGTGATCCTGAAGCATCAACAGCCACTTCTGCATCATCAGCAGGTAAATCAACAATCACGTCAGAAGATGGTGGTTGTGAAGGAGAAGGATTCACCACAGGTGCTGTATCAACACCAGGTGCTGGTTCCGTAACAACCGAACTGCCGCTATCGCTACTACCACCGCCAGAGCCTGCTGTAGGATCCGTTGTGCCTCCAGAAGATGAACCGCTGTCCACAGCAGAGCCACCGGATGAACCGCTACCAGCAGAGACATCCACAGATCCTTCTGGGCAATGGCCAGCAACTGGATCGACAAACATCCCGCCAGCTTCACATACAATTTGAGTAGTCACGATTGCTGAGTCCGCAGGAGCTGAGGCATCCCCAATGGCGATCTGTGGAGTTCCTGCGACGATACCTGCATCAGTTCCTTTTAAGGAAGCTGTTGCTAATTTATCTGATTCAAAGCTCATCGGAGCTTTGGCGCAGTTTTGGAATCCAAACATCATCACAGCTGTTAAGATGGTGATGGAAGCAAACTGCTTCTTATATAGATGGGCTCTTTGTTGAAACCGCTGAACGTACTTTAGTTTATTGGACATAAATCCTCCTACACGTTGCATGAATCTAGTGTAGGGATTTTCTTCACACACTTCCAACAAACCGAAAACAATTCCAAACTTGAAACAACAATTTTGACAACTGAAAAGAAGTTGTTCAAACCCACTCAGATCGTCTGTCAAAGGAACAGGCAGTTTTTGAAAGTTTCTTATTTTGAGACGGGATTCATTTTTTCACGGATTTTATTCATCAATCGAACTTCGGCTTGACGAACGGCCTCTCGGGTAATCCCGTATTTTTCGCCAATCTCTTGCAAAGTCAGAGGTTCATCATTCAGAAGACGTTCTTCCAAAAGAATTTTTTCCCTCTCGTTCAATAAAGGGCGAATTTCATCAATTTTTTCGCGGAGGATTTGGATTTCTTCTTCGTGGGCCAAACGATCATCAAGATCCATGGATTCAACCTTTTGAAAATCCAACATCGATGTTTTTGAGTCATCGTCTAAAGGTTGGCTCAGGCTGAGATCTCGGCCTTTTAATCTTTGCGACATGGATAAAACTTCATCGGCAGGGATGCCCAGGCGTTCTGCGATGGCTTCAATGTCGGGATTTTCACCAAGGGCATCTAGGCTTTCTTTTTCACGCTGCAATTGATAAAAAAGTTTCTTCTGGTTATGAGTGGTTCCAATTTTCACCAGAGAATATTGTTTCATCAGATACTCTTGAATATAACCTCGAATCCACCAAACAGCGTAGGTGATCAGGCGGGCCCCTTTCATGGGATTGAATTCACGAACAGCATGCATCAGTCCCATATTTCCCTCTTGAATCAAATCAATCAGGCGGGCCCCAAACTTCGAATATTCGGCAGCAATTTTCACGACAAATCGTAAATTCGAAGTGACTAAGCGTTGAGCGGCAACAGGATCCTTCGTTTCAAAATAATGTTTGGCAAGTTCGGCTTCCTGTTCGCGTGTCAGCAGAGGGTATTTTCGCACCTCATTCATATACTGAGTGACGGGATCTGTCGTGGTCAAAGAGCGAGAACTTGTGGCTTTAACTTCCCCAACGGAAATGGGAAGTTCTATGTCGGATTCAGGTGCGTAGTCATGCACAGACGAAGCTTCTGTGGAGTCTTCCGAATCAAAGTTTTGATTATCCTGTTCGGTATCTAATACAACCTGAGCCTGAACCTTGCGGGCAGGTTCTGATTTTTTAAGATCTGCTTTTTTTGTTTTCGTTTTTTTTTCAGCAGGCAAAGAGCTTGCCTTAGATGCTGATTTTTTAATCAGATCTGTTTCAGAAGTTTTCGCTGTCTTCGAGGTCTTCTTCGATGGAGGCATGGATCACCCAAGGTATTTTTTCAATTTCCTTTGTACCGATTCTTGGATTTTACCTTTGAACGGAGAAAGCAAAAAGGGCAAGTCAATATTCAGTGTAACAACGCAGCCGGTCCCTTTATCTTGAACCTTCATATCGGCACTGAACTGACTGCCCTTGGCTTGGCCAGATCTTTGCGACTCGTTGAATTGACACTTAAGTGTTGCGTCATACTTTTTAAGCTCGGTTTCGCTTTCGAAAAAGCTTTTGATTTTTTCAAAGGCGTCTTGAGGGGCTAACTGAGATGTGTGTTCAAAAGAAATTTTTGGCATGTTTAAAAATTACTCGATTTCATTTCAGATTGTCTATAAAAAGAAGTTAGGAAGTCGAGGTTTCTATGCAGTTTGTACGTGAATTAAAAAGAACTCACGATTGTGGGCAGTTGGGCTCTGAAAATCAGGGGCAAAAAGTTGTTTTGATGGGTTGGGTAGATGGTCGTCGGGACCATGGAAGTTTGGTTTTTATCGATCTGCGTGATCGAGGTGGTTTGATTCAAGTGGTTTTAGACCCCAATCAAGCTGCAACATCCACATCCAAAGATTTTCGCGCTGAGTATGTTGTGGCAATTGAGGGAGTTGTGCGTTTGCGTCCTGCGGGCATGGTGAATTCAAAATTGAAAACAGGCGCCATCGAGATCGAAGCCACTCGTTGTGAAATTTTGAATGAAAGTGCCACGCCTCCTTTTCAAATTGACGATAAGAATGTTTCCGAGACTTTGCGCTTAAAGTATCGCTATTTGGACTTACGTTCTCCGCGTCTTCAAAATCATTTGATCACTCGTCATAAAGTGGCCCAATTGGTTCGAAAGTTTCTTTCTGAGAATAACTTTTTAGAAGTCGAAACTCCTATTTTGTACAAGAGCACTCCCGAAGGAGCTCGTGATTACTTGGTTCCTTCGCGTGTGAATTTGGGGCATTTCTATGCTCTTCCACAAAGTCCACAGACCTTGAAGCAGTTGTTGATGATTGCCGGTTATGATCGTTATTTTCAAATCGCACGATGCTTCCGTGATGAAGATTTGCGTGCTGATCGTCAGCCAGAATTTAGTCAGATCGATATGGAGATGAGCTTTATCGATCGTGAAGACATTATGGATCTGAACGAGCGCATGTTGCGTATGATTTGGAAAGAAATTAAAGGCGTGGATGTCGGCGTTTTACCACGCATGAGTTTCCAAGAGGCCATGGATCGTTTTGGAAATGATAAACCTGATACACGTTTTGGGATGGAAATTCAGGATTTGAAAACAGTTGTTCAAGGTTCTGGCTTCAAAGTTTTTGATGAAGTTTTAGCCCGTGGTGGAATTGTGCGTGGGATTGCTGTTCCTAAGGGT
>CAZFSX010000058.1:0-11679 GCA_964522115.1 uncultured Pseudobdellovibrionaceae bacterium
TATCGATCTATCCTTGGTTTTGAAGAGTTAAAAAAATTGAACCTGTCTGAATATAGTTTTGCAAATAACAATCCACTCCGTGTTTTAAAGTTAGATTTGATGAAGTTTGCTAAGACTTGCCAAGCAATAAATACCCACAAAAAGCCTATTCATCATTTTTACAATTCCAAAATCCCTGCTCAATTTATTTATCCTGAACTTCATCTTCCATTAAGTTGTTTTTATTCATGGACTCCTGAATCCATGGAAGAGCTATTAATCAAAAAATCAACACTGCTTTCTTCCCTTTCAATGAAAGACAAAATTCACACTTTGAGCTCTTACCAAGGCGATGGATTTAGGAAAATCTTTGAAAAAATTCTCCCCTTATCTGACTTAAGAATGGGGGCTCAAAGATTCTTTGTTCAATTTAAAGTCAAAGATACTCAGCAAAATTTGAATTTTCAGACCTATGATATTTCAAGCAATGGAATTTCAATTTTAACAGATGCAGAATCTATTTTTCCAGAAACTCTAAATGCTGAAATTGAACTTTGCCATCAGTCTAGCACAACATCACTTGTCCTAAGAAAGGTTCGACAAATTTCAGCTCAACGTGCTGCTTATCGAATTGTACATTCAAGTTCGGAGTATAAAAATTTAATATCGACACTTAAAACAATTTCACTTTGCTCTTAACAATTGGAGAATTTATGGAGTTACTTATTATTTTATTTTTAACATGTATTTCACTCGTCTGGGGTATTGTTCCTTTTCTTATGAGAAGGAACTTTCGAAATTACTCTAAGAATCTCGAAAGTCGTCTTTCTGAATTGAACATCGCCAAATGGCCAAAAGTTGCAGTCATTATGCCCTGCAAGGGAACCGATGTCGGTTTTCAAGACAATTTAGAACTGCTTTTGAAGCAAGAGTATCCTGAGTGGAGCTTGCATTTTTCTGTTGCAACTGCCGATGACTTGGCTATTCCATTTCTGTCAAGCATTGTTCAACGCAATCCACAGAAATACCACCTGCATATTGCAGGATTGCGACAGGGCTGCGGTCAAAAAATGAACAATATGGTTCATGCTGTTCAGCAAGTTGATCAAGATACAGAAATTTTAGTTTTTTTAGATGGAGATACATCTCTTCATTCCAAATATATTCAAAATCTTGTCCAAGGATTGATGTTAGAAAATGTAGGAGCATCCACAGGCTATCATGTTTTTCTGCCTGAGCATGATACGTATGCAAGTCGATTAAGATCCATGTGGGCCATGGCTGGAGCTCTTGTTTTAAGTGATCAAAATATTAATTTTGCAATTGGTGCAGCAACAGCGATGCGCAAAAAAACATTTGATGAATTGCAAATTGGAAATAAACTTCTGCAAACTTTATCTGATACATTTGTCTTTACCAACGAGATCAAAAAAGCTGGTCTTCGAGTAGAATTTTTACCAAGTTGCTTCTTTATTTCACGTGATGATTCCAATCTGAAAGAAGTCACCGCTTGGAGCAACCGACTCACCCTTCTTTCAAAAGTATATTCCTTCAAACTTTGGGCCTTTGTTGGACTGTCTTACAGTCTTGTCACATTCCTACTAGCCACTGCGGTACTCTGTCTTATTCAGAAACAGATGCTTTGGATTCTTCCAAGTTTGACCTTGATGCTAAGTCAAATCATTGCCGCCTCTTTGATTATGGATGAAGTTCTGTTCCATCTTCAAAAAAATTACCCTCAAGAGGCCACTTCAATACAAAAAAATGCTTACAAAATTGCCATCCTTGGTCCAATCACAGGAATCATGATTATGTATTCAACATTGAAGTCTCTGATTTATCCAATCACTACATGGCGTGGGATCACATATAAGATACACTCAGCCGACAAAATTGAAGTCCTTTCTTCATGAAAATGACTCCCTTCAGAGTGGTTCAAAATCCTCTGAAGGGTCTTCTGTGGACCTTAGGATCGAAGGAATCTCTTGATAATAGTAACGGTATAAGGCTTCCATCTTTTCCAGGCTTTGGGCATGAGTTAAGTTTGCCTCAAATAATTTATAGTTATGACTTTTTTTCAGTGCATATCCAATGATCATCGCAAGGTAGTGATCTCCATCTAAATCTGAGCCAATTTCTTTTTTCAAATCTTGCCAAAGCAATTCATGCTCTTTTTCCCAAAGATCACTTAAGTCTTTCAAGTAAGCATCCCTTCTATATTCAAAATCCTTGCTTTGTTCGACTAACTTATAAAGAAAGCCGTTCTTCTTTGCATGCGTCTTTTGATAAATTTGATCCACAATCCTTTGAACCACAGGATAGGGCTTTTCATGCTGATGAATTGTCAATTTTATTTCCGCCAAAACATAAATCACAGCCGCTTCCCTCAAATGCGCTGGCGAAATACTCTTCAAGTTTTGTTCTGCATTTTTGATATTCCATTCCACATAATCTAAAATCAAATTCGATGCATTCGCTTGATCTAATTTTGATTTCATCTGAGATGTCATTGGCATAAGCGCCTTCTTATACCCATTCCAAAACCTTCTATAGCGAACAGATTGACTTCTTTTTTGCAGTTCATAGTATATGCCAACAGTTTCTTTCAAAGTAGGATCTTGCTCAAAGGCAACTTCTATATATTCTCGAAAACTGGGGACTTTTGCATTTTCAGAGTAAGCCCAATTGGCATCCGTGACCTTATCAATAGATATTCCCTGATCGTAGCTCTGTCTTACTTTTTGCAAATCCATGGGAATACGGTGATTCAGATAATAAAAGACAGCACTGCACATTCTTGCAGTCGTATTGTCCTGAGCTAAAACCACTGTTGGATATTGGATAAAAAGTGATGTTAAGATTGAAAGAAGAAATACCTTGAACTTCATCGCTCCCCCTGGCTTTGAAAATCATGCGAAAAATGCTGTAACACTGATCTCTGCACTCAGCAAATGAAAACATTTGATCCCGGCTGAATAGCTGTGATAGCTAGTTTTTCTGAATTTATTTGAGTCGTCGGGGGGCGTACTGGATGAAACTTAAAATCCTAGCTGTTCATTCTTTTCTTTGTTCCTTACTTTTGATTCCCCATTTGCACGCAGCAGATGATGGACCCAAACACTTTCAACGCACGCCCATTCATTGTTCCTTTACATTTTCAAGACAAGCTCCAGCAGAAAAAAGTCGCTATCCCGATTGGATTCAACGAATTGCCCATCGAACCTATCAGTCGCTTCCTGAAATTCAGAGATCGGAAATACAGAACATTGAACCCTACGTTCCCAGAAGCAAAGGCATCGTGAACAGAGGTATCGAAGTAGGAACTTATTTAGGATTTCCTGTTTTAATCAAGTACCTATCTGCCGACCAACCTGATGATTTCATAACTTGGTTAAATCCTGATGAACGCTTAACTTATCGAAAAAGAAAGCTTCTTATCGAATTTCAATGGCTGAAAATTCTTCAACATCTTGGTATTGGGCCTTTTGTTTCTGGTATCGTGAATGATCCTGTTCGAAATCGAGTAGGTATAGTGATGCAGTTTCTTCCTGGGACTTTTATGAAAGATGTCTCTTTGAAGTATTATAAAATTTCAGAGAAGCTCGATGAAAATCTTCAGAAAATTCGTTCAATCCTTCATAAAGAAGGCATCATACCTAAAGACTTTCAGTTCATCGTGATGAAGTATGATCGCGTCCTTTTGATTGATCCCGCTTTTTATGAATTTGAAGATCCCATGGATCCCGGCGTTCTGCCGATGTCTTTGCATTATTTTAAAAACAATTGAAGCTGCTCATCCGCGAATTCGCATTGATCAGATCCTGTTTAATGCTGGTGCTGATTTTTTGAAGGTGTTTGAGTTGAATCTTTCGCCCCAGGATTCGTCACTGGCTTGGATTTTTCGGCCCCAGTTTTTCCTGCCTGAAGATTCTTCCCTGAATGACCTGTGCCTGCTGCGGCCTCAAACTTCAAAGGAAAATTATATATCGCCACATTTCCCTGTGCCGCCTGTCGCTTCGCCTTGATCATCAGTTTTCCCACTACATTGGCATTCACACCACGGCACCAGTAATGATCCGGAGGGGCCAATCGACAATCTAAATTGATTTTTGAATTGGGCGTTTCAATCCAACCAATGACTTCAGAATCCCGAACGCTGGGTTCTGCAATATTGATGTCCAGAAGGTACACCCAAAGACTGCCATCCTTCTGAGGCACAACCTCTGTATGAAAAGCTCCTGGCATTTGAACAAAACCACCATGGGGTCCTGGCTTATCCATGCCATGCGAAAAAGAAAGAACACTGACGGAAAGTACTGCACTGAAAATCCATTTTTTCATGCGAACTCCTTTTTGAATTGTGAAAAAATACCTAAATTTTCTTAATCAAGCTTTTAAAGAAATCGTTCCCTTTATCATCAATGATCACAAAGGCCGGAAAATCTTTCACTTCAATTTTCCAAACAGCTTCCATACCTAACTCTGGAAAGTCCAACACTTCCACTTTTGTGATACAATCTTTTCCCAAACGAGCCGCGGGACCTCCGATGGATCCCAAATAAAAACCACCGTATTTTCCACAAGCTTCCGTCACGGAAGGATTACGATTTCCTTTTCCTAACATCACCATCGAAGCACCCTGAGCTTGAAAATCCCCGACATAGGGATCCATACGTTCACTGGTTGTTGGACCAAAAGATCCTGACGGATGACCTGTTGGTGTTTTCGCCGGTCCAGCATAGTAAACAGCAAATTGCTTAAAATAGTCTGGAACTCCCTGACCGCTGTCTAATTTTTCTTTCAATTTCGCATGAGCAATATCCCGAGCCACAATCATAGGACCTGTCAGCATCACTCGACTTGAAACTTTTAATTGAGACAGTTTTTTCAATGTTTCCGACATCGGTTGATTTAAATCGATGCGCACAACTTCTGCGGACTGATCTTTGAAATTCGTTGGTAAATACTGTTCGGGATGACGTTCAAGCTCCTCCAGAAAAATGCCATCCTTCGTAATTTTTCCTTTGATATTGCGATCAGCAGAACATGAAACGCCGATCCCCACGGGACAGCTAGCTCCATGCCGAGGCAGACGAATCACACGCGCATCATGCAAGAAGTATTTCCCACCAAACTGAGCTCCAATACCTGTTTCACGCGCCCACTGTTCCACCTGTTTTTCCAGTTCTAGATCACGAAAGGCACGTCCACCTTCACTGCCCGAAGTCGGTAGTTCATCCAAATATCCTGCGGAAGCATACTTCACCATCTTCAAATTTTCTTCGGCGGAAGTTCCACCCACAACCAAAGCCAAATGATAAGGAGGACATGCGGCTGTGCCCAAAGAATTCAAAGCTTCGCGAACAAATTTTTCAAAAGATTTGGGATTCAAGACGGCTTTCGTTTTTTGATGCAAATAGGATTTGTTGGCACTGCCCCCACCTTTTGCTAAAAACAAAAATTTGTATTCACTTCCTGTATCTGCATAAAGATCAATTTGAGCTGGCAAATTCGTGCCCGTGTTTTTTTCTTCAAAAAAACTTAGGGGAGCCAATTGAGAAAAACGTAAATTCTTTTTTTGATAGGTATTAAAAATCCCCTTCGACAGGGCTTCCTGATCATGAGCTCCAGTAAAAACATTCTGCCCTTTTTTTCCAATAACAATGGCTGTGCCTGTGTCTTGGCAAGATGGAAACTCCATTTGTGCTGCAATGATCGCATTCTTCAAAAGATCCATCGCCACAAAAATATCGTTCTGTGAAGATTCCGGATCCTTTAAAATTCTTTCTAATTTTTCAAGATGTGCAGATCTGAGTAAGTGGGATGTATCCACAAAAGCCTCTTCCGCCAATTTTTCCAATGCGGAAGGTTCTACCACAAGTATTTCTTTCCCATTCCAGTTTTCAACCCGAACCCCATCTTTGGATATCAACCTGTATTTTGTTTGATCTTTTCCAGTTTGATAGACGGTTTCGTATTTGAATTCTTTCATGGGAACCTCGATGTTGAAATTATTTTTTTGCGTTGTTCACACTCATCAATGCAGCAAATGGATTGTTGAATGGCTGACCACCACCGTGACCAGGACGACCTCCAGCTGCAGGCGCTCCGGCACCTGATCCAGGACGTCCACCACCGTGAGATGGCCTTCCTCCGGAAGAATGATTTCCCCCAGCTTGTCGAGCCGCCTGCGCAGGATTTGATCCAGGACGGCGTTGATCACCACCCTGAGGGCGACCACCTAGAGAACGCGCTTGACGTTGCTCTTGGTTTTGCTGACGAGACTCTTCCATTCGAACTTTTTTCTCGGCCGTGGCTTCCAAACGCATACTCAGCGAAATTTGATTTTTATCTAAGTCCACAGCCAAAACACGAATTGTGACATGATCCCCTGGATTCACGACCTTACGAGGATCATCTACAAACTTATTCGCCAATTCGCTAATATGAACCAATCCATCTTGATGGACCCCAATATCAACGAAAGCACCAAAGTTTGTCACATTGGTCACAATCCCTGGGCAAATCATGCCTTCTTTCAAATCCTTCACTTCAAAAATATCGTCGCGGAATTGAAATACTTTGTAAGCATCCCGAGGATCGCGACCTGGCTTTTCCAATTCTCGAAGAATATCATCAAAAGTGAACTCACCGACCAATGCTGCCCACTTCGTACGAAGCTTCAAAAGATTTTTTGCGCCCTCTCCGACCAAATCATTGATACTGACGCCCAATTCTTGAGCCATATCACGAACAGCTGTATAGCGTTCGGGGTGGATGCCTGTTTTATCCAAGAAAACTTTTCCATTCAAAATACGCAAAAATCCCGCAGCCTGTTCGTAAACTTTGGCTGAAAACTTTGGAATTTTAAGAAGATCCGAACGATCTTGAAAAAGACCTTTTTGTTTACGATGTTCAACAATATTTTGAGCCAATGCTGGACCAATACCAGAAACATAGGACAACAAGGATGTTGATGCCGTATTTAAGTCCACACCAACATTGTTCACGCAACTTTCAACCACAGCTTCCAAGCCCTTTTTCAAATGGCTTTGGTTCACATCATGTTGATACTGACCCACACCAATACTTTTTGGATCAATTTTTACAAGTTCAGATAAAGGATCTTGCAATCGACGAGCAATGGAAATGGCTCCCTTGACCGTCACATCCAAGTCTGGAAATTCTGCACGGGCAACTTCTGAAGCCGAATACACACTGGCACCCGCCTCATTCACCATCACCACAGGAACTTCTTTTCCTAAATCCTTCAAAACTTTGCGAACAAAACCTTCTGCCTGACGGCCGGCAGTTCCGTTCCCCACAGCAATGGCTTCAATTTGAATTTGCTTTAAGACCTCTGCAAACAAAGCCTTCGCTTTATTTTCAGCATCTTCACCCAAAATATGCAGGACTGTGTGAGAAATATAATTTCCTGCTTTATCCACCAAAGCAACTTTGCAGCCTGTTCGAAGCCCTGGATCCACACCCAAAACCACTTTTGGACCAAAGGGAGACGAAAGTAACAAACGACGAACATTTTCCGCGAATACTTTGATCGCATCTTCATCGGATTTATCTTTTAAAGCACGATGAACCTCATTGCACACACTTGGCACAACATAAACCGTCAATGCCAATTTTGCACACTGCTGAAGATAAGATCCCACGGGAGTATCTGGTTGATTGGTTGCAAATTGTTCGTAGGTTTTCAAAAGCATTTCATCTTCAGCTTTGATTTCGACGGCCAATTCTTCCTCTTGCCATCCACGGCGCATAGCCATGTAACGGTGAGATGCCTTCGCATCCAAAAGACTTTTCACGGGCTCTTTGAACTCCGCATACATTTCATATTTAGAATGAGGTTTGAAATTTTTCGTGCGTTTCGAATGAACTTCACCTTTTTCAAAGTAGTTATCACGGACACGCAAACGCAAATCAGAATCATTGGCGATTTTTTCCACCAAAATATCCTGAGCTCCCTTCAGAGCAGCATCGTAGTTCACGATTCCTGCGGCCACGTTCAAGAAGTCCTTCGCTTTCACTTCCATCGTCGTTGCATCTTGAATCAAACCATGACCAAGATCCCACAACCACTGAGCCAAAGGTTCCAAACCAGCTTCGCGAGCCAGCGTGGCTTTGGTTTTCTTTTTCTTTTTGAAAGGACGATAGATTTCTTCCAGTTCACCAAGATCAAAACTTGTTTCAATACGTTTGCGAATTTCTTCCGTCAAATTTCCTTGATCGCCAATTTCTTTGACCAAGAAAGCTTTTCTTTTGATGATTTCTTCAAAAGTCGCATGCCCATCGATGACGGCACGAATTTGGACCTCATCTAAATTGCCCGTTTTTTCTTTACGATAACGAGCAATGAAAGGGACTGTCGCACCTTCGGCTGTCAATTCAATAACAGCTTGGGCAGACTTGAAAGAAACACCTGGAATAAGTTTTTGCAAAAATCCTTGAAGAGTTTGATCCATGAGTGAAACCTCGAGAATAAAAATGTCTGTTTTATTTGTGACGATACATGATTAAGCCGTGAGTGGGGTCGTACGGAGAAACACCGACAGTCACTTTGTCCCCAACAACGACACGGATATTAAACCGACGCATTTTTCCACAAAGTTTTGCTGTGATTTCCACACTGTTCTCCAATTGGACTTTGTATAATCCACCAGCCAATGCATCTGTAATTTTGCCGTCAACTTGGGCCAAGTCGTCTTTTGCCATCCATACCTCGTCGGAAAGTTTGTTTACGCAAGTTGTAATCAAACTTCCTTCAAAAAACAAGCCTGTGGTGCATCAGGGATGCTGACTACGAAGACTTGTAGTTACTAATTAAGTGTTTTACGCCTTGTTCAAACAGAACTTCCAAGCGGTCATTCAGCACGTAAAAGATATATCCCCAACCTAATACTTTATGCTGAATAGGTTGCATGGCGCGATATTGCGAGGACATCGAATACGGAACAGCTTTTTCTTTGCCATACTTATTTTTAAGATCGATCCATTTAATGGTTCCATCCAAAACAGCTTCACGATCCAACTTTTCAGATTTTTTAACTTTCGCTTCCTTCGCTGCGGCCTCGACATACAAAGTGGGAGCTTCTGACAATGCCTTTTCCACAGATTTATCCATAGGAGCCTGAACTGGAGCCGATTTGACGGCTGTCAAAACGGGAGCTGATTTGGCTTTTCCTTGGTGAGAGTCCGCTTTCACAGAAGCGGAAGAAGACTTGGATTTTTCTGCAGGCTTCGCTTTCATCAAGGTTGCGGGCTGAACCTTCGCAACAACAGCTGTCGCTTTCGCTGGTTTTTCCATCGGCTTCTTCGCCTCAACCTTTGCGGCAGATTTCAAAGGAGCTTTGGAGGAAGCCACTTTCCCCGCAGGCTTGGCTGCCGCCGCTTTCCCACCAGCTTTCGATGGTTTTTCAGGTTTGACGGATTCCTTCATCTTTGCCACTACTTTTGAAGCCACCTTCGAAACTAACTTCGAAGCTGTCTTCACCACGCCCGACTTCTTGGCAGAAGCAGATTTGTCGCTCTTAGTCGCTTTTTTTGCTACTTTCTTCGCCATGCCTTCCCCTCGTGAAACTTATCGTATATGGTGACTGTAAAAACTTTTCACCATCATGGCAAGGAGCAAGTTTTGTGTCGATGATCAAACAAAACTCTCAAGAAAATCTACGCGTTATCACCTGTGAACAACTTCAAAAAATGCCCCCCTCTTTGCTGCATTGGAAGATGGGCTCAAAGTCTGCAAAAGCCACTCAGCCAAAGCCTCCGGAACAATTTCACGCAGGGCAACTTGCCTTCGTTTCAACGCCAGAACTTTTTGCTTCGGCGGTTCACGCGCGATGTTCCATTATTGTGGCAACACAGAAGGCCTTGCCGGAAATTTTCAACGAAAATGAAATTGCTGTCTATCAATGCGTCTCGATTTCGGCAGCTCAAGCTCTGATTCTTCCTTTTTTTGAAACAAAGCTGCAACGATTCCCAGAAGGCATTCACCCAACGGCCGTGATCTCTGCCAGCGCCACTGTCGGAAAAAATGTCAGAATTGGGGCTTTTTGCACGCTTGCTGAAAATTGCATCATCGAGGATGGAGCCATTCTTGGCCACCATGTTGTTGTCGAAAAAAATGCTCGTGTTGGAGCAAGTACTATTTTGCATCCCTTTGTCTTTGTTGGGGCTGAATGCCAAATCGCAGCCTCTTGCGAAATTCATCCTCATGTCACGATTGGATCTGATGGCTTCGGTTTCGTTGCTGGCCCTGATGGCACAAAGCATAAGGTTCCCCAGATTGGAAATGTCGTGATCGAAGATCATGTCGAAATTGGAGCCAATTGTGCCATCGATCGTGCAACCTTGGGTACAACCTACATTCGCCGTGGCACCAAATTAGATAATCTTTGCCATATTCCTCATAACAGTGATGTGGGGCAAGATGGTTTGCTGACCGCAGGCTTTATGATGGCAGGCTCAACCAAAATTGGGCGCAATTTTTCTTGTGGAGGCAGCACTCGTTTGGGAGGTCATCTTGAAATCGCCGATGATGTCCAAATCGGAGCTATGTCTGTGGTCACTCAGTCCATCCCTGAAAAAGGAGCTTACGCAGGCCACCCGGCCATTCCTTTGAAAGATTATTTACGCAATCAGGCGGCAGGACTTCAGCTTGCAGAAATCAGAAAACAAGTTCAAAAGATTGTGAAGCATTTAGGTCTTAAAGATTAACTATTTTCAAAAGGGTTTCTACTTATGAGCTACGAATTTTATAAAACCGCACATATCATCAGTTTGCTTTTTGTTTTCCTAGGACTTGGAGGACTGCTCTTTGCTTCCTATTCCGGCGTGACACTGAATCGTCGAGCTCGTTTGCTGACATTTCTGTCTCATGGTATCGGATTAGCTTTCGTTCTTATTAGTGGTTTTGGAATGGCGGCTCGCCTTGGTTTTTTTGGAGCCCTTCCTTCTTGGATTTATACCAAGCTTGGTTTATGGCTTGGACTTGGCCTTGTCATGAGCGCCATCAAACGCCGTGGAAAATTTGGATCAGTTTGGTTTGCGACAGTTGGCCTTCTTGGCGGATTGGCTGTTTATATTGTTATTCATCGCCCTGTTTAGAGTCTGAACTATTTCAAAGCTTGATACAGCTTTTCAGAATTCCACTGAAGCAATTTAAGATAAGTGTCGGCATCAGAATTCTTCGAAAGAGTATCTGAATACAAAACACCACCAATGCGGCCCCCTGTTTCCTGACTTATTTTTTCAAGGATTTGGGGGTTCATTTGATCTTCTAAAAAAAGGGCTCGTATTTTTTCTGTGCGAATTTGATGAATCATTCGTATCAGATCTTTAGCACTCGCCTGCCCTTCCGAGCTCCACCCCTGAGGAGCCGACATTTGCACTTTGTAGTAATCAGCAAAATAGCGAAAAGCATCATGGGTTGTTACAATTTTCTTCTTCTCGACAGGAAGAGCATCGAACTTTTTCTTCGCGCTGAGGGCAACATTTTCAAGTTGTGCAAGATAGACTGTCGACTGTTTTTCAAAGACAGATTTTTTTTCAGGATACTTTTTCACCAAAGCTTGAAGGATATTTTGGATATAGGTCTTTGCTCTTTGAGGATCCTGCCAGACATGAGGATCTTTTTCACCTGTGGTAGTTTTTAAGGGCTGAACTCCCTGGACAATTTGAATA
>CAZFSX010000059.1:0-11390 GCA_964522115.1 uncultured Pseudobdellovibrionaceae bacterium
ATTTAAATCTTCTTTCAGCTCTTTACCGACTTTAAAAAAAGGAAGCTTTTTTTCAGACTGAAAATTCCTTACATGCATAAAAAAAACATGTTTTCCTACTGTTGCATTCCATTTCCACAAGCAAATTGTTTCATAGATAAAGTAAATAAAAAGGAAATACAAACCAATGCCCATATTAAATTTAACAAGATCCGTGGAAAATGGAGATACTCTCCGCAAAATTTCAGCTTCTTTCCACGTGGGATAAATCAAAAAGCTTGCAAAAGGAGCTACAACCAAGACATCCACAAAAA
Source organism: uncultured Pseudobdellovibrionaceae bacterium (assembly GCA_964522115.1). Classification (GTDB taxonomy): domain Bacteria; phylum Bdellovibrionota; class Bdellovibrionia; order Bdellovibrionales; family Bdellovibrionaceae; genus CAZFSX01. The sequence goes on from CAZFSX010000059.1 coordinate 294, forward strand.
AAGCAAGAAGTCGCTCATGAACATAAGCCACGGCTTTCATCGGTCGAAGATAATCAAAATTATTTGCCTCTGGTAAAATCATTCCTTCTTCATTTCGGAATTCATCCAGAAAGCCTTAATATCTTAGATTAAAAACAGGTCCTATTTTTCAGAAAAATCGGGAGTTAATGAAAGGTGCAAAAAGCGACCTTGTTCGTCAAAATCCATTTGGGCTTCTGCCATCAGTTTTCCGTCTGAATACAACTGAAAAACCTCATGTTTACCCTGATGTCCTTTTTTTCGAACTTCGTTGAATGGGACTGGGAAAAGATCTTTATATTTGTTTAAAAAATTTTCTTTCGAATCCTTCAAAAACACAGGCTGATCCCCGTCTTTGGTAGGCATAAAATCAACATCAGTAATTCGTCCCGACTTAACACGAACACTGTACTGACTTTGAAGTGTCTGAAAAGAAAGCTCATCAAATAAATGAGCTTTCTTTCCTAACACTGCTGTTTCCTTCAAATCGGCAAGGTCTTTAGCTACTTGCTGTTCCATGAGCAGTGCTTGTGTCTTTTGAGATCCAGGAAGACTTGCAACAAAACGCCCCTGCTTTTGCAGCGACTCATTGTCTGTAATAATGTAGACAGGACGTTGTTTATTTTGAATCAGTTCGTTAGTGAAAATCACCGTAGCGACAATGGAAAAAAGACTCAAGACCAAGACCGTTTTTTTCATCTCTTGATGAAAATAGACTTTCCTCTTCTTTTTTAAAGGAAGAGGAATGACATTGGATCTGTTTTCGTTTGAGTCTCTTGTCATAGGGTTATCCCCTTTCACTCACACGCTTGATTAAGCTGCACGTTTTTTACGAGCAGAATTAGGATCAATTTTAAACTGCTTCACTTTTCTGTACAAAGTCGCACGACCGATCCCCAAAGCTTTCGCAGCTTCTGTTAAATTACCTCTGTATTGGACAATGGCATTTTCAATGGCCTTGCTTTCCAGCTCCTCCATTGTGGACACACGAACAACATCTTTCGGTGCATTCATTCCTGGAAAAGGAACTACATTGTTTGGAAGATCTGATGTTCCACCAGAAACCAAAGAAGGCACTCCACCCGTTAAGCTTGTACGAGCCGTTGGGTCTTCAAGCTGCTCTCTCCACTGAAATGTTGTGTACGTTAATAAATTCACCGCTTGATTTCCCCAGTGCTGACGTGCCTTTTCGACGACATCAAGATCATCACTGACAACGATGATTGTTGCTTTTGACATGAACTACCTCCCCGTTAAATAAAATAGAATGAGTGTCTAACAGGGAACTTATCGGCGGTTCATACTGAGAAATAAAGGGGGGCTTTAGAAAAAATGTCTCAAATCGTTTATAACCTTGGACTAGTTTTTTTTCTCGTTTTGAGACGCTTGGGACTTATTTATCGAACAGAGGTTTTTTTTGGGATAGGTGTCAACTCAAGTCATGACCTTTTTGGACACCTATCCAAAAAAGTCATATATTAAATTAATTGAGAAATGTAATGAATGACATTGGAAACTTCAATTCCATGCCCACTTATATATTCTTTCTTCCCCGTCATATGCAATTGCATAGCTTTAACATGAGGAAATTTGGATTTTAAATAGATCAAACCTTTGGATATTTCTTCATCTCCATACTTGGCCTCAATAAACTCAATGGGTTTATTATTTTCAATAATGACAAAATCAACTTCTCTGTTTTGCTTATCCCTATAGTAGCGCAAATCTAAATTTCGACCAAAGCAGTCCTGCTGATAATAAATCCATTTGAGCAAATGAACAGCCAAAAAATTTTCAAATCGACTTCCTTTATCTACAACAGCATTCCAATCATAAAGAAATAACTTTTGCTCTTTTTTAAGCGCTTTAATTTTGGGTGAACCAAAGGGAGAGATTCTAAATACAGAATAAAGCTTCTCAAAAACTTCAACCCATTTAGCAATTGTTTTGTAACTGACCTGAATATCTTCGACAAGACTGTTGATGGAGAGAGTTCCTCCCACCAGATCTGGTAAACGATGATACAAAACTTCCATATTTCCTAAATCTTGAATAAGCTCAGTTGAAGAAACTTCTTGTCTTACAATTCTCTCACGATATTGCCTGGACCAACGATCTGCTTTCACCTTGGATTGGGAAAAAAAAGGCTCTGGGAATCCTGAAAGCCCCAATAGCAACAAAGCATCGTCCTTTGTTTTCATATTCAGTTCCCTAAATGTCAGAGGCATCAACCTTAAAAAATGATACCGTCCTTGTAAACTGTCTCCTCCCTTACGAAGAAGATCTAATTTTGCACTTCCTGTAACAAGAATCTTATGTTGATCCCCCAGAGAATCATAAATTCCCTTCAAATAGTTTCGCCAAGTTTTATATTTATGAATTTCGTCAAATATCAACAAATCAGATTTTGAAAATTCTTTGGAAAGGATCTTGGATCGATCAGCATCCACATCCCAATTTAAATATTCGAACTTTTTAAAAATAGACTTTGATAAAGTTGTTTTTCCCACCTGCCTAGGCCCGGCCAAGAAAACCATCTTTTCACTAAGGTCAGATATAATTTGATTTTTAAGAAATCGGTCCATATCCCAAGGTATGACTTTTTTGGATAGGTGTCAAATAAAGTCATGACCTTTTTGGACACCTATCCAAAAAGGTCATACCCCCTTTTACCCCATTGGCAAATCGAGGATCGAACGAAAGGAATCAGATTAAAAAGCCCCCATGAGCTGCATGCCAATTCCGGAAAAGGCCGGAGACCAAGTCCAGTACTTGAAGATGCGATCCAAATTCAAAAATGAACTCTTGGAAGTGGTTTTTTGTTCTTCAGGAAAACAACTGGCTCTTGCCATCCAAATCCCAACAAAAGCGCCACCCACCACATCACTGAACCAGTGAGCATCATCACTCCATCGGGATGCCCCTGTGAAAACAGCCAACGCATAGGCAGGAACTCCAACCTTCCATCCATAGGCATAACTTAAAGCCGTGGCTGTCGCGAAAGTTGTTGATGTGTGACCTGAGGGGAAGGATTGGTGAGATTCACTGCTTCCTGGGCGATTGCGGCCGAAAGCGTATTTCAATGTGTAGGTCATCGCTCCTGCGGTCAGAATGGATCGAAGATGATTTTTTCCCTGCCAAGGATCCCAATACATTTGCCCAAAGGCCACCGCCAACCCTGGTACGCCTGTTCCCAAAAGGTCTCCAATATGTGAAGTGTCTTTGTCTATTTTTTGATGATCTTTAAATTGATCGCGAATCGAATCATCCAAAGATCGAGTGGCAAAGCTTGCAAGAATTCCCGAGGTAATAAGCATCTGAGAAGTTGGATCGATGGCTCTTTGAAGAAAAGGTTCTACTTCTTGATCATAAAAACTTGGCGTTTGCTGATCAGAAAAATTCTTGGGATCTTCCTGCTGTGCATGCAATGGCACACAGATGGACACAAGAACCATCATCAGAACTTCCCTGCTCCAACGAAAAAACCCCCGTTGAGCCAACGAGGGTTTTTGAAATTTCACAGCCTTCATTATCTGCGGCCTGATTTGATTTTCAATTGAAGTTTCGAAATCAAGTGCACGGCCATTTTTTCTTGAACGCGACACATCTTCAATTCATCACGTCGGTAGCTACGTTGACTTGGAGTTAAGGTCCCAGTCTCTAGCTCCATTTCGTAATCCAACTTGCTGGAGCGAATGCCTTCAAGTTCTTTGGTTTGCTGTTTGAACAATTTTGTAACTCCACTTAATGGAGCAACTTCGATCCACTCTTCTTTGCCACGGTACCAGCTGACCATGCGAAGAAAACGGGCCTTGTTTTTTGCAAGGGTAAAACGAGGGAACTGTGTATCGTTCAACTCAAGAATATTGTCGATTTCATCAAGATTGACGTCATCTTCAACTTCTTCAAGAAGACCCATACGCTCGATCGCACGAAGCTCTGCCTCGTCCATCGCCATCTTGTCTTCGACAAGATCATCGTCCTCATCATCCATATCGATATCATCGATTTCTAGCTCACGATCCAGATCTAACTTCGAGGGGGTGATACTTCCACCACTGCCGCCAACATTGCCGCCCATCACATTTGCCTCCCATTTCTTTTCTTGTAAAGAGTGGCTCGTTATACAACAAAGAAGTCGATAACACAATAGGTCAAATTTGACGCGCAGAATTTGATTTTATGAGTCATTTCAGATATTTGTAAAAATCACAGGGTCTTAAGCTGCCTTGGACATTTTATTTGCTGTGGCAAAATCCTCAGCACCTAAAGTCTTTTTCATATCCAACAACACGATCAGACGCTGATCTCGTCGCAAAACCGACGTGATGTAGTCACTAGCCTTGCTGGATTGAATTTCTGGTTTGGCAGAAATTTCATTCGGCTTCGGAGACAAAACAGCACTGACTGAATCCACAACCACTCCAATGCATGTTGTGCCAAAATCACAAATGATCACAGAAGTTTCTAAAGTCTTTTGTGTTTTGATATTGAATTTCACTCGTAAATCAAAAATAGAAATCACATTTCCACGCAGATTCATAATTCCTAAAAAATAGGAAGGTGTGTATGGAATCGGAGTCACTTCAGGAAGGGCAATCACTTCTTTCACATCCAACAAAGGCATTCCAAATTCTTCCTGACCGATGGAAAAACAAAGAATGCGCGCATGTCTTTCGTCAATCACAGCTGTTTCTTGTTGAGCTTCATTGTGTTGATGATTGTTATCCATGAATTCCTCACCTCTTCTTCAATGAACATATCGGAAGGATCTTGAAATTCTTAACTGGCCCCTTGTCCAGTCTTGAAATGAGACAGTTGTGAACTTCTGGAAAAATTTTCTACCTAGAGAATCACTCTTTAAATAAGATCCATCTTTCTCAGATAAATTCACCGACCGAGCGATGTTTTCTGTCTTTACCAAACTCCTTGTACCGACACCGACCAAGTGCTGTTATTCCATGGATAAGCCCATACATCTTCCTGACGCTGGCGAAAAATATTTTCTACACCTAAACTTGTGCAAACTTGCTTCAACCCAGCAAAGCCCTGGTCATGTCGTGACCAACGCAAATCCCACCGCTGAGACGATGGCAAAGAAACTCTTGCCGCGGATCCATTCACATCTTGGTTCGAGGATTTCCAACGCGCCTGAATTTGCAATGTCCCAGAAAAGACTTGAAAATCTCGGTTTCCTTGAAGGATCGCCGTGGGCCTTCGTAGAAGTTCCAAATCCGTCTTTGGATCATAGGCTTTCATCAAAGAAATTTTTAGTTGTTGTTCTTTGGGACCCCACGACTGAACCCAACCGATCACCCTGGCTTTATCCTGATTGATGTATTGAGTTTTATTGTTCACAACTTTGAACGTCAGAAGATCAAAAATATCTTGGTAGAAGAATAACTGCTCTGTAGAAATTCCCGCCACTTCACTTTTGTATTCAGCACTGAGGTTGTAAGACTTTTCAGCGTCAAGATCCTTCGATCCAAAAATGGAAGTTCTTTGATACATCGAAGGAAATCGAATCGACTTTTGAAAATTGAAAATCCAATCCGATTGCATCCAAGATAACCCGGCCGAGGCATCTTTCATCTGATCCTGAGCTTGACCCTGAATAAAAAACTGTAGGGCTTGATCCTGCTGAAGAACAAAGGACTTCAGCAGAGTCCCTGATAAAAAATTTTGAGAGGTGGACTGAGAATCAGAGTACTCATCTGCCCGCATGCTTTCAACACCAAGGACTGTCTGAACCTGGGTTCGATCAGGACCAAGATAATTCATTGTCCAATACAAAGTTTGAGAAGAAAATTTGCCATTGTAGGGATAAGGATTTTCAACATCCCATTCATCCTGGTATTGTCGTTCTGTTGAAAAAAAATCCAATTGGTTTTTCCATGAAGTCTGCAGATCGGAGGAGTTGATTTTTTTATAACTCATCAAAAAATATTTATTTCTACTTGTTGCATTAGGATCATCCGTAGGCTGAACTCCATATCCATCTATATCCGAGTTTCTTTGAAAGAATAAAAACTGCAAGGACTGTTCATCATCCCAATCAACTTGCCATTGAAAGCCCGCCATGTTTTGCAAATCATGTTCGGCATCGGGAGAGTTTTTATTTGCTATACTTTCAGCTGAAAGATTCTTGGCATAAGCTGAAATGGCAGAAGACTTACCCATCCAATCAAAGTGCGTCGCAAAGGCCCCCGCCAGATTCTTCGGTGTTGAGACGGATAAATCCACTTTGGAATGGTAGTCTGATTTGGCAGCGAATGATTGCAGAAGAAGGGCTCCTCCAGGATGATTTCCGTACATGACCGACTCCCTTGGAAGTAGCACCTGAGCACTGGACACCCAGGACGAAGGCAAGTCTTGCAGACTCATATACCCCAAAGGCGATGTTGGATCACGCAAGATGCTACCATCCAAAACGATGGCTGTATGGGAAGTCTCTGCCCCCAAAACATGGAAAGATTGAATTTGCTGCATACCGATCTGATCGGAAGTCAACAGCACAGAATTTTCCAACTGGCTTGCAAGAGACGATGGCGATCCCGTGGAAGGGAAAATGAGTGTTCGCATGGAATTCTGCTGTGGATCCACAGAAAATCTAGGGACCTTCCTTTGTGCCTGGGGCTGATTTTCGTCAGAGGAAGGTCTGACTTGAATCTGAATCCCTTTTTCAGAAATTTCATTGAAGTCTGCTGCAAAACCAGTTTGAAAAAACATCACCGCGATCCCAAGCATCAGCAGATTTTTTATGGAAACAAAAGAGAAAGAACGAAAACAGCCAACACAATAAAAAGCCATAGAAAGACCTCGATCGACAATAAGGAAGGTTGCAAAGTCGGCTCTTCTAGCATGGGAAAACTGCGGGAGCAATCCTGCATATTGCTGCACCTCATGGTGACAAATTCTGGCTCTTGTCGACATCTTGTTCAGCTGAAATCAAATAGATTCCATTCGAGAATGGCTGCATGTTTGCATGAATTGAATCAGGTTCATAGCGATAGAAAAAAGGTGCTTATGAAAATGAAAATTTCTTCAACATTCCAATCTTCCAAAAGCAAAACTACAAGCTTTGGATTCTTCAGGAAATTTGCCGAAGGTTTCTTTCTGAAGCCTTTGTTGATCAGTCTTTTGATTCTGCCTGCTCAGGTCAGCTTTGGCGCCAACACCAATAATATTTGCAAAGACCCCGTCACTTACAGTCAAGAATTACTTCAGCAGGAGCTGGCACAAGTTTTCCCCGATGGATGGAACCAACAAGATGTCGTCTCCTTTCTTGGAAAACCCTATCGCGGATCACCTGTTGCTGCTGATATTCTAGAAAAAATAGTCGCTCCTTTTGAGTTTTATTCGACGGTGGAAGAAAAAACAGCTGCGGAAGCTCGATCTTGGTCTTTCTTTACTGCCAACGCCAAAAGCTGTCGGGACCTTCACTGTCTGTATCTGGACCTTTTCCAAAACAATGAGGAGATGGCTCAGCATGCCCTTCTTCTAGGCAGTAAATATAAAATCTATCTAGCGATGCATCCTGACTCCAGCGTGGATGAACAGAAACCAAAATGGTCTCTTTATGGACTTCGTCTTATCCTGAAAGCTGTTCGAGAACTGCCTTCATTTCTTTATCAATATTCCGCTCTGAAAAAAATTGTTCAAGTTGCTCCAGAACAAAGCTTGGCACTATCAGCATACAACCAAGCAAAGCAACAAGCCCATGCTCAAATAACGGGTTCAGAAATCAAAGACAGCCCCAAATCTCTTGCTGGCCTTTGTTCAAGTTATTACGGATCAAACAACCCGCGACATCTGATCCATCTGGTTGTCGATGGACCCGAAAAGGCAACTCCAAACACTCGAAGTTTGTACCATGAATTTGCTCACGCATTGGAAAGAGAAATGATGTACACTCAATATCTTGGAGGGAGTCAGACTCTTTTTCAGTATCATGCTGAAATCAAAAACACTCCTCAATGCAAAAACTCGTACGTGACAGAGTATTCCAAAACAAATCAAGAGGAAGATTTTGCCGAAACTTTTCAATACAGCCTGATCTCAGAAAAATCCTCAACAGAGGCACAATGTAAAATCCAGTCCATGCAAAAGTATATTCTAAAAAACCACACCATCTCTGTTCAAGAAAGCCCCCTTTACGATTGGATCAAAAAAAATATAGGATGTAGAGCGATTGCTCAATTTTGTGCAAAAAAATCGGAAGTCTTTTACCCCAAAGCAGATCCTCAGCCCTATTTAAAAATCATGGGAGCCAACTTGGGCTACCCTCTGACAAATATCACTGATTATACTGATTGTTTACAAATGGCCTTAAGAGATCATATTTTTCCATCCATTCCTCAGTGTGAAACCCCCTCTGAGGCTTCAATGAAGATTATCGAATCTGACTTACGCAAGACTTGCCATGATGATATTCAATCAGCATTTGAAGCGTTAGTTCAAAAATCCAAAATAACAAAGGAACAAAAACCCTAAGCACCAACCATGACAATCTCCTTTGTTTTGATGAAAAATTTGCTTGATCCACCCCCTCAAGAATGAAAGTATGGGCTTTCATTTTTTCGAGGGAAAATAGTCCATGAAAGTTATCGAGCATCTTGATCGCGCCCAAAAGCAGGAAAAAACTCTTTTTAGCTATGAAATCGTACCTCCTCCGCGAGGTCGATCTGTCCAAGACATCGTTTCCATTGTGAAGGATCTTGCTCCACTTCAACCACCATGGATTGACGTCACAGCCCACGCTTCGGAAGCCTATTATCTTGAAAAAGAGGATGGTTCTGTAGAAAGAAAAATCTATAAGAAACGCCCAGGCACTTTGGGAATCTGCGGTATTATTCAAAATCGATTTCAAATCGATACCGTTGCCCATGTTTTATGCTTAGGTTTTTCTAGAGAAGAAACAGAAGATGCATTGATCGAATTAAACTACCTTGGCATCCATAACATTTTGGCTTTACGCGGTGATGGTCCCAACTACAAAAAGCATTTGGATAAATCTCGCACAGCCAATCATTATGCCATTGACCTTGTTGAACAACTGCAAGATTTACGTCAGGGCAAGTTTTTAACAGAGCACGATAATACCAGCAAATTGGACTTTGGAGTGGGAGTTGCTGGTTATCCAGAAAAACATTTTGAAGCTGCCAATTTAAAAACAGACATCGAATATTTAAAACAAAAAGTTGATGCTGGTTCTGAATACATCATGACTCAGATGTTTTTTGATAATTCCAAGTTCTTTGAGTTTGTTCGCCAATGCCGTGAAGCCGGAATCACCGTTCCCATTCTTCCTGGTATCAAAGTTTTAAGAAGTCCTGCCCAGTTAGTTTCCATTCCTAAAAATTTCCATATCGACTTTCCCGAAGAACTTGTGGAACGCATTCATAAAAATCGAGATCAAGTCGAACGCATTGGAATTGAATGGGCACAGAGGCAAGTTGCTGAACTTCTCAAAGAAGGCGTTCCCTGTGTTCACTTTTACGTCATGAATGATACAAAAAATGTTGTTGAAGTTGTAAAGAGTTTTCAAAAATGAAAAAATCCTCCCTACTGATTGAACTGGAAGATATTTTAAAAAACCGCCTGATGTTCCTGGATGGAGCCATGGGAACCATGATTCAAAGATACAATCTTCAGGAAGAAGATTACAGAAAAGGGTATTTTGAAAGTCAACCAGGGAACATGAAAGGCAATAACGACCTTCTTGTCTTAACCCGACCGGATGTGATTTCTGAAATTCACTGGCAATATCTGCAAGCTGGTTCAGATATCATTGAAACGAATACATTCAATGCCAACTCTGTTTCTCAAATGGATTATGGTTTGCAAGATCGTTGTTACGAAATGAATGTGGCGGCAGCTCGCTTGGCCAAAGACACTGTGGATCGCTTTCAAAAAGCCCATCCTGGTCGCAGATGTTTTGTGGCTGGATCTATTGGACCTACAAATAAAACGGCTTCTCTTTCTCCGGATATCAATCGTACTGATTTTCGATCTGTCACATTCCATGAATTGGTCGAAAGCTATGATGAACAAATTCGCGGCCTGATGGATGGTGGAGCCGATTTGCTTTTGCCAGAAACAACGTTTGACACTTTAAATTTGAAAGCCTGCATTTACGCTCTTCTTCGCTATGAACAACAGCGGGGTGAAAAACTTCCTGTCATCCTTTCTGTGACAATCACAGATCAAAGTGGGCGAACTCTTTCAGGACAAACTGTCGAAGCTTTTTGGAATTCAGTTCGCCATATGAAGCCCTTAGCTGTTGGTATCAATTGTGCTCTTGGTGCAAAGGACATGAAACCTTTTATGCAAGAGTTGTCAAAATCAGCCGAAACCTTTATTAGTTGTTACCCCAATGCTGGTCTTCCCAATCCACTCAGTCCCACAGGCTATGATGAAACACCCGAAACAACAGCCATGCTGCTTGAGGATTTCGCCAATTCTGACTTACTGAATATTGTGGGGGGCTGTTGCGGAACTACACCTGATCATATTCAAGCTGTCGTGCAAAAATTAAAAAATAAAGTTCCTCGGCAACGACCCAACTTAGAACAGAAAACGCGACTTTCAGGATTGGAACCTTTAAACCTGGCAAGCACAGGAGAACGTAGCTTCGTCATGGTCGGTGAACGTACCAATGTCACAGGATCACCGAAGTTTTCAAAATTGATTTTAGCTGGTGACTTTGTTGAGGCCATCGCCGTTGCACGAAGCCAAGTGGAAAATGGTGCCAACGTTCTGGACATCAATTTTGATGAAGGGATGCTGGATGGAGTTGCTTGCATGCGACGTTTTCTGAATCACTTGGCTGTCGAACCCGATATCAGCCGTATTCCATTTATGATTGACAGCTCCCGGTGGGAAATTTTAGAGGCTGGTCTTCAATGCATTCAAGGAAAACCCATTGTCAACTCTCTTTCCCTAAAAGAGGGAGAAGAAAAATTTATTCAACAAGCTTTGACCGTTCAACGCTATGGCGCTGCCATGGTCGTCATGGCCTTTGATGAAAAAGGTCAGGCGACAAGCTTTGAAGAAAAAGTGCGCATCTGCAAACGAGCC
>CAZFSX010000060.1:0-5622 GCA_964522115.1 uncultured Pseudobdellovibrionaceae bacterium
GCCTTGGAATCACAATACATCCAAGATCACCTGCATGGAAAAAAATCCAAAAAGGCTAAGAAGTCGTGACTTCTGCCCAAAGGACTCAACAAGTGACTCAAGCCGATCGCGCCGTGGTTGTGGGCGTCGGCCTTAAAACAGAACCCATGGTTGAGATCAAAGAAAATCTGATTGAACTGGAAGAACTTGTGGGCGCAGCTCAGGGGGAAGTTGTTGGATCTTTGATTCAAAGTTTGGCTCAGTGGAATCCATCGACATTGATTGGCAGTGGGAAGGTCGAGGAAGTGAAAGAAATGGTCGAATCCACAAAGGCCAATTTGGTCGTTATTGATCACCACCTAACAGGAGTTCAAACCCGCAATCTAGAACAAAACATTGGTTGCCGTGTTTTAGATCGGAACCAATTGATCCTTGATATTTTTGCACAACGAGCACAAACCTTTGAAGGAAAACTTCAAGTCGAGCTGGCTCAAATGTTAGATCAACTGCCGCGCATGGTGGATGCATGGATGGGTTCATTGTCACGCCAAGGTGGAGGAATCGGAACTCGAGGCCCCGGGGAAACAGCTTTAGAAAGCGATCGCCGTCGCATTCGTGAACGCATGACTGTGATTCGAAAAAAGCTGGAGGGCGTTCGCAAAAACCGAGCTCAACATCGAAGCTCACGTCGTCGACATGAAATTCCCAGCTTTGCTTTGATTGGTTATACCAACTCTGGAAAAAGTTCTTTATTGAATCGATTAACAGGATCCCAGGTCTTAGCAAAAAATCAGGTCTTCGCCACCTTAGACCCAACCACACGAAAGATTTTTTTACAAAATGGGCCGCCCTCCGTTGTTACTGACACCGTGGGATTTATCCGCAAACTTCCAACTCAATTGATTGAAGCATTCAAAGCCACTTTGGAAGAAAGTGCGGAAGCCGATATTCTTTTGCATGTGATTGATTTAGCGTCTCCAAATATGAATCGTCAGATTGAAGTGGTTGAACAATTAATTCAAGAGTTTGGATGGAGTGATAAGAAAATCATCTATGTCTTTAATAAAGTGGACATTGCCCCTCTGGAAAAACAATTTCAGGTTCGACATCATCCTCGTGTTTTCGTCAGCGCTGCCAATGGCCAGGGCATGGATGCACTAAAAAAAATGATGGTGGATGCCATCAACGAAATGCAAACCGAAGTGGAGTTGTATTTCCCTCGATCTCAGGAATACCGCATTTATGAGTTAACTCGAGAGGCTCCCATCCACAAAAAGGAAAATGGAAGCGAAGGCACCATCGTTCATACCAGCTTGACTCCTGAAGTCTTAGCTAAGTGGAAAGACTACTTAGTCAAAGTTCAGGACGATCCAACCCCCATTGTCAGTTCTTCAATCGCAGAAGAAGGTCCAGTTTCCAGCAAGAAAGCATGACCTTCCTTCAATTTTTTGAAAAGATAAAGGGACTTAACTTTTCAATCAGGAGTCGCTGCATGCTACGACATCGTTTTCAAATTTTCAGTGCTATGACATTAAGTCTGTTTGTCTGTGGGACAATCAAAGCTGCGGAAGTACTTCGACTTCAAGGAACAAACCAAGTCGTGCTTCAATTGTCTGGAAATGAATTGCAAGAAGGCCAACAAGCCTATTTGATCGATGCTTCAGGCAAAAAAGCGGCTCTGATTCAAGTTCAAAGAATTAAAGCAGGAAAAGCCTTGGCCGATGTTGTGAAAGGAAAAGCTGCGGTGGGCCTGATGACCAGCGAACCTTTATCCGGATCTGGATCATCCCCCTCTGCATCCAGTGGAAAGAAAAAATTCGGAGTCTTGGGAAGTTTTCATCTTCAAAGCATGAAGGTCCCTGTCACAACAACGACTTCCGTCAGTATGTCGGGCAATAACTTTGGTATTCAAGGTTACTACGATTGGGCTTTTATGCCCAAAGTGAATGTGCGCATTCTTGCTGGATATGAACCCTTCGTTGTCAGCGGAGATTTAACGACAGCAAGCTGCACAGGAAGCAAAAAGTGCAGTGTGGATCTTCAATACTTTGGCGTTGGTGGCATTGCTCAATATAACTTGATGGAAGGCAATACTCGACTTTGGTTAGGTGGTGGATACGAATTATTAATGGCCATGAGCAAATCCACCAACATCACATCTTTAACTTTGAATTCCATCAACCAAGGAATTCTAGCTTCCGTCGGAGCAGACTTTAAAGTGGGCAAATGGACGATACCAACACAATTTGACTATATCTATTATCCTGGAGCATCGGACGTCACTTACTCAAGCATGGTTCTTCGCGCGGGATTCGGATTCTAAAAACAGCGGCAATACCATCACAAACTGAGTTCGACGGGATTCTGCATTGTAAAGCAAATCCCCTCGATGCTCGCTCATGATTCCACGACTGATACTCAAGCCCAGTCCAGTACCCTTTCCCAATTCTTTCGTGGTGAAAAAAGGCTGCATCATTTTTTCCACAACATCCTGCGGGATTCCCCAACCACTATCTGTGACGGCTAAATGAAGAGTGGTTGAATGAACTTCAAATGTCACTTTGATCCACTTTTCATCTTTCCTCTCGATCGCATCGAAGGCATTATTCAGCAAATTTAACAAAACCTGAGACAATTGTGTTTCCCGGCCATAGATAAAGGATGGAGGAACAGGATCCACCATCAAATCAACCCCGTGGTTTGCAAAACGTTCCCGACAAAATTCTAAAGTATGATCAACCAGCTCAGACAAGGGAAAAGAAACAAAGGGATCTTTTTCTCCGCTTCGACTGAAAGACCGCAATCCTGCAATGATTTTCGAAATTCGATCTACTGTCTTGTGAATATTCCCAACCATTTCTGAAATTTTATCCTCGTCCATATTTTTTGATTTGACCATGCGCTCAAGCTGTTGAGCTCGTGAACGAATGATACTTAATGGGTTGTTAATTTCATGAGCAATACCGCCGGCCATTTCCCCCAAAGAGGACAATTTAGATGCATTGATCAAACTGGCTTGACTGCGTTTCAATTCATCAGCCATTTCCTCGGCCATTTCAAAAGCTCGGCGTCGCATATGCTGAAGATTGGTAACGATCACTGCCAACAGCAAACTGAATAAAATCGAAATTGCAGAAACCCAAGCACCTGTCGAATCGTGAGAACTCTGAAAACCTGATCGTCGCCCCCATTCAACATGAAAATGCTTTTGCCCAAATGGTATTTGCGTCACCTGTTCAAAATTTACAGATTCCGATTGCTCTACAGGACTTTGATACTGATAACCAGCTTCAGGATTTGAATTTGAAAGACGAATTCGAACTGCCAACTGATCCTGCAATCGCCCCAAAACTCCATTGAACAATTTTTCACAGATAAACGGAGCATACGCCAAACCATGCAATTGACCTTGATGATCAAAAACAGGATCGTAGTAAAGAAATCCAGGTCCTTTTTTGTTATCTTGAACCAGTTGAATTTCATCCGTGATCGTCGGAAGTCGCGAACGAATTGCCAACTCAGCTGCAACACGCCTTTTTTCTTCACTGCTAATAATCAAACCAAGAGCAGGCCTATTCTTATCAAGAGGTTCAATGTAACGAATCACTAATTCTTGATCTTGAGTCCACGTTGATCCTGGCACTGGATGATATTGGATCTTCAACTGGTTCTTAAGGAAGTATTCTTTTTCCGACTTTTCAAAATCCTTCCTTCGTACAGGATCAATAAACCCAATTCCATTAATCCCAGGAACCTTTTCAACAATCTTCATGGTTTCAATAAAATCAGACCACTCACGAAACTGCATCTTTGGGTAGACATGGGCAAAGCCTCCGCCAGCCCGAACGGCCGATTCATAAATATCAAGCCTTTTGTGAATTTCATCCACCCCATCCTTTACAATCTCCTGGAAGTGAATATGATCTAAGGCTTGTTCGCGATGAATGAACTGCAAGAAGGTGATGGCAGAGACAATCCAAGCAACAACCAAGGTCAAGGATGGCCACCTTAAACTTCCCAATTTTTGAAAAACTTCAATCATCATCAATGTGATCGAAACGGCTAAAAAAAATAACTGCAAATAGATAAAATTGACTTGTGACGTCCCGATACTAAAAGGACCTGACCCTTGAATTGTAGCAACTAAGCTGACAATATAAAAGATCATTCCAATCATATAACCCATGATCGATGAAAACCAAAAGCCAGCCAAAATAAGGAAAAGCTGCAGATATAAAAAATACACCCCTACCGATGTATAAAAAACAAGATACCCAGCACCCAAGACAAAAAGCAAAAGAAGTAATCGTAAATAGGACCAACGATTCATCCCTTTTCCCTGATTTGTATTTTGCCAATAGCTCTTCCAATCAAACTCAAAGAGAGCGGACAAAAATGGAGTCAAAGTTAAAACACCTAGAAGATCACCCACCCACCACGTGGTCATGGTATCTACATAAACTTTCTGAGGAATATAACTAGCAACCAGTAGCACACTGGCCCCAGTGATGGCCGCAACACTGCAACCAAATATTGCAGACAAGATCAAGCTTGATGGAAACCGATAAGTTTCTGAGTCTTCAAATTTTTTATACAACCATCGAAACAAGTCTGTTCCAACTCGTACTTCAAAATAAGTTCCCAAAGCCAAAGCCGCAGAAACCCAGACATCCTTCCATGTCCACACATGATTGCTTAAGGATTGCAAGTCTGAAAACGACCCGATTAAATTTGCGAAAAAACTTGCAAAATAGATAACAACTGCGACCCGTCGGGACGAAAAATGCAAAGCCATGAAAAAAGCCCAACCCGTGGCAGGCCAAATCGGCGAAGCAATGCCTGAAAAGGTAGCAAAACGTAAACCAATCAATGCCAAGGCAAAGTAAATGAAAAATGATAAAAATAAAACCGTCTTTGATGTCGACCCTTGCAGCTGTTTCATACTTGGATCATCGGCGAGCTTGATCCTTTTTTCGAGTCCTGTTTTGAACTGCAACTCAATTTAAAGGTTGCTGTCTTAAAATGAGAATTTGAAGAAAACTTATTTAAGGTTTTCAAAGAATCTTACCGATAGGACATCATGCATGAAAGTTTTAAAATAAAGGAGCGCCTTTGACTTTTCAACCCTTACAGAAATACAAAATCCTGATCGTTGAAGACGATTCAGTCATGCGGGAGATGCTGGCGATCGACTTTACCAATAAGGGATATGACGTTGAGACGGCGGAAGGTGCGATTGAAGCAATGGGCTTGATTCAAGATCAAGAATTTCATGTGATTCTTTCTGACTATCGGATGCCCGAAGGGGATGGTCTTCAACTTCTTCATGAATTGAATAAATTCAAAGAACAAAGCAATTTCTACAAAACATCCTCACTGTTTTTTATGCTGACGGGATATTCAGATACCCCCCCCCAAGAATTGATGGCTCAAGGGATTTGCCAAGTTTTTTCAAAACCCTTTGATCGAAAAAAAATGCATACTGTCATCAAAGAACAACTCTTAATTGTTCACACCCATGATTCGAATCAAGGAAACTTGGTGGATCACAAAAAACCTGCTGCTTAATTATGTGACTGAGTAAACCAGCGAAAACCCAAGACACCAAATAACACTGCGACTCCAAACCCAATTAAGTTACGC
>CAZFSX010000060.1:5632-11332 GCA_964522115.1 uncultured Pseudobdellovibrionaceae bacterium
CTACCCTTCGTATTTTTTTCCACGGAATCTTTTGCAAAAGGCTTTGTTCGGAAAACCATTCCCCCATCGACTGAGTCGTTCGTTGCAAACTGCGAGACCAGACTGTTTGATACATCTCTTGGGCTAAAGGGTCCTGAGGTTGAGCCTCTTTCAAATCTCTGTACTTGCGAAGGGCAAAAGGAATGGCCTGCAGATCTTCACATCTTTCCACAAAGGCCATATGTTTCGTGATATTTTCGTAGTCAGACAAAAGCTCCTGCCACATCCTAACTAAACTTGGGAAAGCATGAACTTTCGGATCCAAGGGAAGATTCTTAATACGGGCAAAAATCACATGACACCGAGAACATTCTTGCGCGGATTGGACGTTCAAAGTCCCACACTTAGGACAATTTCTAAGTTCATCTTTCAAAATTTTTTTTTCACGGATCGCAGACTCCAAAGGAAGAATGACTCCAGCTTCCAACATGGATTCAGGCGTCGGATACGGAAATGAAAACTTGCACTGACATTTCGCACACTGAAACTGAGGTTCAGCCACCGTGATCTCTGCAGAACTTGTTTGATAAAGAGCGCGACATCGTGGACAACGAAAGTAGACTTTCTGTACGCTTCCCGCTAGATTGTCGGAAGTTGTTTGTTTCAAAGTTTCCATTGACGGAGGCCCCCTGCATGCTTCAATCCCCTATCATGAAACCATTTTCATCATGGATCAAGAAGAATCCCAAGCTCTCCACCCACTTCCTTCCCGCTCTGGCTGGGCTTTTCGTGGGAACAAGTTATATTCCATTTCCTCCTTGGGCTTTGTTGTTTGCTTGGTCTCCCCTGTTTTTTTGGTTTTGGAGCCATCCTCGATCCTGGAAGTCTGTGGCGCTTGCGGGGTGGATTTCAAGTTTTCTTCTAACGTTGATTGGCTTTTACTGGATCAGTTACGTCAGTTACGAATTTGGGCATCTCCCCTTTCCAGTCGCAGGTCTACTGACTCTCATTTTTGCAGCCTTTGCTCATTTGCATATTCCTATAGCAATTTTAATTCTGTGGCTTTTCAATCAACGTCTGAGATTGAAAAGCTGGTTTTCCCAAAGCTTATTGACGGCATTGATTTTTTCCTTAGCTGAATATTTCTGGCCAAGCATGTATCCTTGGAATTTAGGATATCCACTTTTAGCTGCGGGTTCCAGTTCGGCATGGACAGCGCAAGTTTTTGGATTTCATGGGCTGAGCTTTTTTCTTTTTTGGATTCATGCTCTGATCGCTTGTGCTGCTGTGAAAAAATGGACAGTGGGAACGAATGAGATCGATTCGACACGATCGGATTTCTCAAAAATCCTTTCTTCTCCTTTGGCAGCTGTTTGTACGGCTATCATCTTGCTGTTGGCGTTGCAAACAGCTGGTTATGTTTTAAAACAACAAAAGCCCCCCGTAGAAAGATCTTTAAAAATTTTGCAAGTCCAACCAAATATTGGAAATCTAGAACGAGCCATGGCTGAAAAAGGACGCGGAGCCCAAGATTACATCGTCAAAACCTACATCGAAAAAACAAAAGAGGCTCTGGCTGTTTACCCCAATGTGGACTTGATTCTATGGCCCGAAGTCGCCATTGCTGACTACATGAATACTCCCTTTTTAAATGGGGTTCGCCAAAGTCAATTGGTGGATTTTTTTAAACAGGTCAACAAAACTTTTTTATTTGGGGCTTTTGCCAGCGAAGGAAAAGAAATTTACAATGCTCTTTTTTACTGGTCCCCTGAAAAGGGATTGGAAACATATTATAAAAAAATGTATCTACTGGCTTTCGGAGAATACCTTCCTTTTGCGGAGTTTTTACCTGGATTCCTTCGCAATGAGTTGGAAAAAATCGTCAGCAGTTTTGGCCATGGGAAAGAACCCATGGTTCATACAACAAAGCTTGGAAAGTTGGGATTTCAAATTTGTTATGAAGGTTTATTTCCTGAAATCTCAAGGGAGCTTTCCCAGAAGGAAGCCCAGGTCATTATCAACCTGACTAATGATTCCTGGTATGGACCCACCTTTGAAACGGATCAACATGCTTGGATGACGCTAGCTCGAGCTGTCGAAGTGCAGCGTCCTTTGATTCGATCAACCAACACAGGGTATACATCAGTGATTTCTGCCGATGGAAATATTCTGCAATGGTCACCGCGATTTCAACCCTGGTTTGGAATGACCGAGGTTCCTTTAGTGCTGGCATCGACAGAAAATGTTTTTTCACGCTATGGCCATCTTATCCCCTGGATACAGCTGTTAGCCGTGATGGCTTTATTATTGGGCTACTACCGACGAGGTCGCAAATGAGTTTAAAAAATTTAGATTGGGAATCCCTGCTTGAACAAACAAGATCCTTTGCGACTTGCGATTTGACTCGAGAAAAAATTCTGCAAATGCAGCCTTTCGATCATCCAGAACAGGCCCTGGAACAAATTGAAAATGTTTTTCAAGCACAACAGATTGTTTTGTCTGGAGTTCGCCCCTTCTTTGAAAGTCTGGATCTTTGCGAGGTCTGGATCCATCGTCTAAAAAAACAGGCAGTTCTTCAGCCTTTAGAATTGAAGGATGTTCGTCACTTTTGCTTTGAAGCTCTGGCTTTAAGAGACTGCTTGCAAACTCTTCCCACCGATTGGTCCAAGGAACAGTTGCAACTTTTCATGAACACAGAAGATGCTCTTTCGGCCATTGATCAAATTTTAACTCCTGGTGGAGAAATCCGCATCGATGCCAGTCAACGTTTGTATCAACTGCACAAAGAAAAAGAAAACCTGGCCCGACAGGTCCAAAATCAATTGGATCGACTGGTCAGCGCCCACTCCATGGCGAATATTTTGCAAGATAAATTTGTCACCACCCGAGAAGGTCGCTGGGTTCTTCCCATTAAAAGTGGAATGCAGCATTCTTTACAGGGCGTGATTCACGGATCCTCTCAAACCAAACAAACTGTGTACATGGAACCCGAAGCCGTCATTCCTATGAACAATCGACTTCGACAAATCGAAGTTGAAATCGAAGAAGAGATTGAACGTCTTCTGACAGAGCTTTCCATTTATCTATCACGACATGCTTCTGAATTTTCTGAGACAAAAACCTATCTTTTGAGTATGGACTATCTTTTATCCCTGTCTCAGTTATCTTTAAGATTGGATGCAAAACGTTTTCAATTTTCCTCGGACCGCATTCGTCTGCAAGATATCAAACATCCTTTGATGGTCATGGCGGGAAAAGATGTGATTGCCAATACGGTCGAATTGAATCACGAAAAATCTGTTTTGCTTTTATCTGGTCCCAATGCTGGAGGAAAAACTGTTCTGCTGAAGTCTGTGGGATTGGCGGCACAAATGGCTCGCTGTGGACTTCCTTTGTGTGCCGATGAGTCCTCGGAAATTCCCTTTTTTCGACATATTCACCTTGGCATCGGAGACTCTCAAAGTGTGGGAGAAGAGCTCAGCACCTTTGCGGCTCATGTCAAAATGTTGCAGCAAGGTTTAAATCTGAAGGGTCCCCAGGAATTGATTTTGGTGGATGAAATTTGTGGATCAACAGATCCTGAAGAAGGCAGTGCTTTGGCCCGAAGTTTTATTGAAAGCTATGCCTTGAATGGAGTCTTTTGTGTCATCACATCCCACCTTGGACCTTTGAAAACAGGATGGAAAAATGAAGATCCTGTTTTGAATGGATCGTTGGAATATGATCTGCAATCGGGTCGACCAACTTATATTTTTCTACCTGGAATGCCGGGTGATTCTTTGGCCTTGCAAACAGCTCGTCGGGTGGGTGTCGCCTCTTCGATCCTGGATCGTGCCACAGAACTA
This sequence comes from uncultured Pseudobdellovibrionaceae bacterium, assembly GCA_964522115.1. GTDB lineage: Bacteria > Bdellovibrionota > Bdellovibrionia > Bdellovibrionales > Bdellovibrionaceae > CAZFSX01. Next base: position 9,457 of record CAZFSX010000060.1, read on the forward strand.
CTGACTCCTGCCAGCCGTCAAAGAATGGCAGCGATGCAAGATTTGGAAGGTTTAAAAAAAGATCTTCAAATGACGAAAGAGCACATGCAGAGTGAACTGCGAAAAGCCCAAGAACAAAAGAAGAAGTATCAGGCTTTGTATCAACAGCTGGAACAAGAGAAGGAAAAAATACTTTCAAAGACCATGCGTGAAGCTCAAAAGAAAGTGGATGAAGCGATCACTCATGCGAAAGTGGATCAAAGCTTTAAACGTTTTTCAGCCTTGCAAGAAATCAAATACAATTTGCCTGAAATTGTGAAGGCCAAAGCTGCCACCCAAGATGCGGCATCTTCGGCGGGGGGAGCTTCTGCTGGCCCTCGCAACGCGGAAGAATTTGGGCGCATGTATCCTGCTGGTACCAAAGTTTTTGTTCCTTCTCTGCAACAAGATGGTCTGATTCAAAGCACTCCGAACAACAAAGGCCTGGTAACAGTCTTAGCGAACTCCATTCGTTTAACTTTGTCCTGGCAAGAACTGCGTCCTGCGGAAAAACCAACGAATCCCACGAAGGATTTTGCTCGACGACAGAATCAAGTCAATGTGGCCATTTTGGATGCCGATCGCGTGGTGGATTTGCGTGGAAAAACAGTGGAAGATTCCTTAAGTATTTTGGAAATGGAATTGGATCGTGCCGCGGCCAACAAAGAAGATCGTTTAAAAATCATTCATGGTCACGGCACGGAAGTCTTAAAAAAGTCCGTGCGCACTTATTTAAGTCGATCCGTCTATGTCAAAAAATGGAAAGCAGGAGCTCCTGAACAAGGTGGCGACGGCATGACCTGGGTTGAACTAATGGAGACTTAGGCAGTGGCTTTGTAAACAATTTTCAAGTGAGTTTCTTGGTCTTTGTCGGAAAGGTCCCAATGCTTATGAGCTTCCAAAAATGTTTTCACAATTTGTTCGTCAAATTGAGTCCCTGAAAATTTGATCAACTCTTTGTAAATCACTTCCAAGGGAAGTCCTTTGCGATAGGCGCGATCCTGCCCCATGGCATCGTAAGTGTCGACAACCAGAATCACTCGCGCCAGCACAGGAACTTCGTCTCCCCTTTTTTTATCGGGATACCCGCGACCATCCACACGCTCGTGATGACCTCGAACTGCAGGTAAAATATCGGCAAAAAATTGATGATGATCCAAAGGTTTGACGATCTCTTCGCTGAGGACAGGGTGAGACTTCATCACATCCATTTCCACATCGGTCAACTTCGCAGGCTTATTCAGAATCGCAGGATTGATTCCCATTTTTCCAATATCATGAAGCATACCTGAAAACTCAGCGACTTTCTGGTGGTAGGCATCTAAGCCCATGTCTTTGGCTAAACGCCGAGAATAATCTCCAACGCGAAGGCAGTGATGGTAAGTATCTGGGTCCACAATCTTCAAAGAGTGCAGCAAACTTTTCACAGCCCCGTAGGCCCAGTCTGGGATATCTCCCCACAAAATTTTATGAGACAAGCTTCACCTCAATCTTGATTGATCATCACGCACAGCTTCATATCGGCCTATTCATTTTCTACCTTAAGATTTATGAAGATTTTTTTTTCGAATTCGACTGGCCCTCAATCAAGAAAGCTTCCGAAATCATGAAATGTGTTTCATTTTGAAACACAGGGTTCTTAAAAAAGACTAATTCCAAGATGAGCCGTATTCACAAATCCAACTTCAGTTTTAGACTGGACTTTCCGATAAAGAACCCATGTTTGGACAAACATGGGTATTTATTCGCGCGCTCCTTCTGGACCTTCGATCCTGGGTCACGGCATTTCTTTTTCTTCTTTCAGCCTGTGGAATGACCACTGGAGCCATGAGCCCCATCACTGAAACTATTTCTGGCT
>CAZFSX010000061.1:0-1803 GCA_964522115.1 uncultured Pseudobdellovibrionaceae bacterium
AAGTGAGCTACGCCTGATTTTTGCGAGTGAGTCACTGCCCCACCCAACTCTTCTTTCGTCACTTCTTCATGAGTCACAGTCTTAATAACATCCGGTCCTGTCACAAACATATAAGAAGAATTTTTCACCATGAAAACAAAATCCGTAATGCTGGGGCTATAAACAGCCCCCCCAGCACAGGGTCCCATGATCGCGCAGATCTGAGGAATCACTCCACTACTGATGGTATTGCGAACAAAAATGTCTGCATAACCTCCTAAAGACTCAACACCCTCTTGAATCCGAGCACCACCTGAATCATTCAATCCAATAACTGGAGCTCCATTTTTCAAAGCCATATCCATGATTTTGCAAATTTTATTAGCTTGAGTGCGAGACATACTTCCACCTGTGACAGTGAAGTCTTGACTGTAAACGTAGATCAACTTTCCATTGACTCGCCCATAGCCCGTCACCACACCATCACCTGGAGCTTTGGCTTCGTCCATGCCAAAATGAGTGCACCGATGAACAACAAAACGATCTGTTTCCACAAAACTGCCTGGATCCAATAGGACATCCAGACGTTCTCGAGCGGTCAATCGTCCACCCTGCTTGTGTTTTGCAATTCGCGAAGGCCCCCCGCCTTGCATAGCCGCTTCATTTCTTACTTCTAAATCCTTGATGCGTTTTTCGACGGTACTTTCCATGCTGCCCTCGCCTTCCATCCTTACGGATAACTTCGACCGTACAATCTCGGGAATGGTACAGTTTCACGAACATGTGGAAGACCACAGATCCAAGCCACAGTTCTCTCAAGTCCTAAACCAAATCCCGAATGAGGAAATGTTCCATATTTGCGCAAATCCAAATACCAAGAAAAATCTTTCTCTTGAAGTTGATGCTCTTGAATTTTACGGCGCAAAACTTCGACAGACTCTTCACGCTGACCACCACCAATAATTTCTCCATAACCTTCTGTCGCCAACAGGTCACAACCCATGGCAAAACCCGGTTGTGTCGGATCTTCTTTCATGTAGAAAGCCTTCACAGCTGCTGGGTAGTGGTGAACAAAAACAGGTCGATCAAATCGAGAACTGATGATTGTCTCATCCGGAGCACCAAAATCATCTCCGATATTGAATTCTGCATTTTCTTTTTTCACCATGGCTGCTGCTTCTGAGTAATGCAGGCGCGGAAAAGGAGCTAAAATATTTGTCAACTTCGAAAGGTCTCTTTCAAGAACCTTGAATTCATCAGGACGATTTTTAATTGTTCTTTGAACAATGTACTCAACAAACTGTTCTGCTAACTCCATATTGTCGTACATATCATTGAAAGCAACTTCAGGTTCAACCATCCAGAACTCAATCAAATGACGACGTGTCTTTGATTTTTCAGCACGAAAAGTTGGACCAAAACAATAAACTTTCCCCATCGCCGCAGCTGTTGCCTCCATATACAACTGGCCACTCTGCGAAAGGTACATGCTTTCATCAAAATATTTTGTTTCGAAAAGGTTGCTGGTCCCTTCGCAGGCACTGGGAGTAAAAATAGGCGCATCAGTTAAAGTAAATCCACGACCATCAAAAAAATCACGAATGGCTGAAACTAATTCCGCACGAATTCTCATGATCGCGTGCTGACGTTTGGATCGTAGCCATAAATGACGATTTTCCATCAAATAGTCCACGCCATGCTCTTTCGGAGTGATAGGATAATCCACACTTGGAGCTAAAATTTCTAAAGTTTTCAAACCAATTTCATAAACATTGGGATGCTTTGGATGTTGTCGAACAACCCCTGTCACTTTGATCGTGCATT
>CAZFSX010000061.1:1813-11303 GCA_964522115.1 uncultured Pseudobdellovibrionaceae bacterium
GGGTTACCTTTTCAAAAACATCTAAGGCTTGATCTTCGCACTCACCACGAAACAGAACACATGGAACGATGCCCGTACCATCCCTCACCTCTAAAAATTTTACTTTTCCTGACGAACGAGTGTTGTAAGCCCACCCTTTTAACTCAACTGTCTGGCCAACATATTTACCAAGATCTTGAACATAGTGCCGCATAGAATAATGCCTCCGTAGAAAATGCTATTCCCATTTTCTATCAAAGAGGCTTCTCAGTGGCACTTGAAAAACAAGACGCAAAGTGTTGGTTCTGCGTCTTCAAGAGTGGATTTACATGGTCTTCATGATCTCGACAGCTCTGCGCAGGTCAAGTCGTCCCTTGGTTGAAACTCTGTAGGGCCCTTTTTGCACAGATTTCATCAATGCTTGCTTTACCATGCTGACAGTCGCATTGGGCTTCATGCTAAAAAGTAAGGCGGCGGCTCCAGACACAAAAGGAGCTGCCATACTGGTTCCATCTAAAAATTGATAACCCCCAGGTACGGTGCTGTAAATGTTCACACCAGGAGCTGCCAGCTGAACCAGGTTGAAACTGGAGTTGGACCAACCAATCATATAAAAGGGTGAAGCCGAATCAATAGCCGCGACGTTCAATTGATTTGGCAAATTATATGCCGAAGGAAATTCAGGAGTTGAATCTAAATCATTTCCATCATTCCCTGCTGCTGTCACAACTAGAATATTTTTATCTGCTAAATCTGTAATTGTGGATTTCAAAATCACAGAATCACAGCTTCCACCCCAACTGGCATTGATCACCTTAGCTCCTCGGTCGGCTGCATATTTTAATGCTTTCACCGCTGAAGCTAAATCACCCGAAGAATCAGAAATAAATCCAATAGGCAAAATTTTTGATTGGGGAGCAAGCCCCGCAATCCGACCCGTTTCATGTTGAGCAGCAATGATCCCAGCGACATGAGTTCCGTGAGTGTACACTTTAGGCGGAGTTGCCACATTCTGTGCAAAATCGTATCCATAGACATCATCCACCAAACCATTGCCATCATCATCAATTCCGTTATTTGGAATTTCTTTTGAGTTCACCGCCAACTGATTTTTTAATTGGGGATGGGTGTAATCCAAAGCTGTGTCAACAACAGCCACAATCACTCCTTGCCCCATAATGTTTTGATCCCAAACATCACTTGCACCAATCAATGTCTGTCCCCAATTCTTGAGTTCTTCAGTGGAGCTTTGGACAGAAGCAGACTGATGGATTTGATAGGTTTTATTGAACTCAACTTGTTGAATTTCATGCAAACGAGGTCGAACATGCCTTTCTAAAAACACCTCTTTATCGATGTCTTGATAAAATTCGATTTGCCCATCTTCTCGACGAACAACAAAGGAATTTTGCTGATTTTGACAATCGGTTAATTTATTCGACTGCTCGGGCTTATTTTCAGGAAAGACCGTTTCTTCGGTTTTTTCCTTGGAACAAGCAATCAGAAATAAACTGAAACCCAACGCACTGATGGTTTTAAAATTGATGGCACGAAAACATTCCATGTTCGGCTCCTTTGGCGGTCCATCCAAGACCTTTTGTGAAGACAACAACCAAAGACATTTCGGTGCAAAAAAGCGAGGGCAAAAGACCAGATTTCAACTGGACCAATATAAAGATCTGTTAAGGTCTTAATAAGAAACAGGAAATCAGGTCCAGATCGAATCTGTAAAAATAGACCTGAAGGCAGCAACGAGACAAAATAGAAGGGTCCTTTCAACAAACCACAGTGAAAAACACCAAGGAGTCTGAATATGAAGTTACATCTCATCGCCCCAATCCTCTTTTTGATTTCCTCTGCGGCAAATGCCGTTGAAAAGATGAATTATGGAAATACACAAACGTTTCGCATCGAAGAGGGTGTTGAAAAAATTGATTCTAAATATTGGACTCTGAATAAAAAAGAAGGCGTTGAATACTACTCATCAGCTCTTACTCTTGGTTTTGGCCTTGAGACCAACAATGAAGTTCGTTCCATCATTGAAAAAGATAAGTCAGGATTGGTTCAAGTTGTTACAACTCAACAATCAGTGATTCGCTTCGATATTCATGCTGCCCCTGGTTCCAAAGAAGAGATTAAAATCTACGACCTAATCACTCGAGTCGATTTACCTTCTCATGCCTCAACGACTTGCGATGAGTCTGGCTGCCTTGTTGTGACTCCGAAGTTTTGCCATTCAATGGGTAGTTCCATGCATGGAGCTGGTATGAAAGGCGGTATGAAGAAAAATGGAATGAAGGGACACGGACCTGAATCCAAAAGTGAAATGAAAGAACTGGAAAAGCTTTTTCAAAATGATTCAGAGCTTCGAAAAAATCAAATTCAACATATTGAAGATTTAAAAAAGAAGGGAATTATTTCCGCATCCAAAACTGAAACCAAGGATATAATGATACACGCCAAGGACATGGGTATGCGCTTTGGACACAAGATCATGAAGGCCTGTGAAGAAATCCCTGCCACATTGGTGCGTGCAGAAAAAAAGATGTAAAATTTTTAATGAAATATTTGATCACAAGAAAGGGGGCGACCATCGAAAGCTCCCCTTTTGCGTTGAAGCGGTATTAATGCTCCCAGAATAGAATTAGGCTTAAACAAAACTATCTTTTCCAAGCTGGATTGAATTCGTCTAGCAAAATAGGACCGATCCTTTATTCCTTGAACAGCAGCGGCAGTGCCAAATCCTGTTGCAAACTGTGCAATTCCTAGCTCAGGATTCATTCCAACCAAACTTCCGTAATTGACCATATTGCTTGCATAGACCTTCCATGCTTGAGGACCTAGAATGTCCAAAATTTTTTCCCAAGATCGACTGCCAAGGATCGAATAATAACCGACATAAAAACCGGCCGCAATCAAAGTCCACTTTTCAAAAAGTGCCCAATCGTGAAGGGTTCCGGAATTTCCTATAATCACAGAAAACGGAATTGATAAAATTGTCGACCCCAAAACACCAATTAAAAAAGTCGTTCCCCAGGAGACAAGCCCATTTTTTTGTGTGTAGATAGGAGGATCCGATAACGTCAACTGCAACAAGCCTTCCGCATTCAAGCGTTCTAGTTCTGTAATATCGATGCTTTCATCCTTGGCAATCACCCATCGCAGTCCCTGTTGAAATTGTTTTATTTTTGTTTCGTCATTTTCCTTCAAAGCATGGATAAGTCCCGCCACAAGTCCATAGTATCTTGCTTCCTGATCTGAAAATTCAACCTGAATTTTTTCTTGAGATTTTAGGGGCAGTTTTTGATTCAAATAATTTAAAAAATCAGGACGATTGTTTTGATACATCTGAATAACTTCTGTAGATATTTCTTTCAAAAACTCTTTGGCGGCCAGATTGTCTGGGTCTTTAATGCCTCGGTCTAAATTAAGGACAAGTCGCTTCAAATCGACTCTGTTTTTTTCAAAGCGTTCTTCTTCAAGCCGATTGCCCTTTTGAACGGGCGTCCAAAGGTGACCAAACATCACATTGCCCGCAATCATATAAAACGACCATGCAAGCAACGAATCCATGACTCCATAATCCATGATCGTACAGCGCGCTAACACGGTCAGATACAAGGAGGCCCAAAAAGTGGTGATCCGACGATGAAGCTGACGCATCTCAAATCCGCCAAGATCTGCCACCAATGGATTTGCAACATCACTGACCCAACTTCGCACGCCGGAAAAAAATGGTTGAACTCTTTCATTAAAAAGAAGGCGATGGTCTTGCACAGGAATATAATTTTTTTCTTCTTGTGGTTGAATAGACTGAAGAACAATTGCCAAATTAGATCCAGAAATAAAAAAATTAGAAAGCAGAGACATCACAATCTCAACACCATGCTTGCTGTTTGTCTCCATAAAGTTCCCAGGAGTTGCAGAAAGCTCTTCAGGATAGCGAGTATCAGCACGTTTGCCCTGCAAAGCATAGAGCCAAACTGAAGGGCCGTAATTCATTTTGAACTGCTTTTCGACTTGTTCAGAAACAGATTTATTCAGAAATACTTGCTTAAGGAAGTCCGAGTTCTCTTTACCAAAAAAAATAAGTTCTCGTACAGCCTCATCAGAGGCATCATTGAATTCTGTTTTCAAAAAATCCAATTCCTGCTGTAAAGATTCCTGACCAAGCAACTGTTGAAGTAATGCTTTCCCCTTTGTGTAATATTCCTGAACAAGAATAGGATCAACAGAATCTGAATTCAGCGCAAAGTCTTGCTGCTTTGACATTTCTGAAATCAATCCATCACGAAGAACAACCCACTCTCGATACATCGAAGGATTCGAGGACACACGTCTCATCGTCGTAAAATCAATGACTCCATTCGAAGAGTGTTCAGATGCGAAGTATAAGGTGGCTGGATCAACCTTGCTTCTCTCAGATAAAATCAAGAAGGCTAAATGCATTGCCAAAGCTTCTTTCCGCCTTTTTTGATCAACAAGTGCTGATTGAATTACTTCCTTAAAGTTGCGCTTCTTTTTTAAAGGATCTCCAACTAAGAATGGATTATTCAGCCCAACATATTCTTTCTGTTCTAAACCCAGCTTTTTTCCAAGAGCAGAGTCAGGAGTGTAGCTTTGGAAAACAGCCAAGCCTTCTCTTTTTCCTGTTAATAAACTGTGCTGTCGAAGCCCCAATTCAATGGTCAACCGCCAAGGAGTGTAGATAAAATAACTCCAAATACGAGCACCCAAATTATTAATTCGTTGCCATGGGGTAACATCCACCCAATGTTTTGCAAGGTCTCGCACCTTCATAGCAAAGGAAGAGTTGCTATTCTGATATTTCGTTGCCAGCAGTTGAATACTTTTCCCTGCAAGTTTTGATAAAAGAATCGACATTGGCCACAATGCCGTCAGATACAGCACGCTCTTCATGGTAGGAATTCCATAAATTTTATTCTTTAAAACTTCAGGATAAAGATGATCTAAAACCCAATTCACAAATAAAATCTCTTTATTTGCTAAATAAGCTTGCTGAAAGGCTGGAAACGTCAAATAGGCGACTGCTCCTGTTGTTGCGGCTGCCCATCTTAAAGATGATGGGATCTTTTTCAGGCGTTCAATCAAGCGGGCACCCGTACTTGGTTGTTCCTTAAGGATTGGATCCTTCGCATTCACTTTTGAAATATATTCCATCCAATTCGAAGCAACTTTTTTTAAAGGAACAGTATCCCCCGCAGCAAGAATAGCTTCTTGATACAATTCAGAATGTTCCTCCGCAGTCATTTTATGGAATTCACGCTTTTCATAGCTTCTGTGGCGAGAAATATTTTCTTTCAAAAACCCTGTCGATATTTTATTGAAGTTTTGTAACACACTTCGAACGAGTGGGTTCTTCCCATTGTCAAATAAGTTAATTTCTAGTTTTTTTTGTTCATCTTCAATCTTTGAAATTCTCTGCAGCGCATATTCTAGATTTTCATTATTTGGGTAAAGCAATCCAATTTGAACCAATAAAATATCTGATTCCACTGCAATATGGTCATGCAATCTCTGACGAGAAATAATAAAAAGCTCTGGGTCCATTTGGGACTGCACCATCAACGCCAGACTTCCTGCTTGATAGACCTCTTGACCTAAAGCATTTCTTTCTAGCGGAGTATCTGTCGATAAATATTTTAAATCGTAAGGCTTCGAACCAGGAGTTTGAAACCCTCCTTGTACCTGTTGTCGCTCTAATTGCTTTTTAACAGAGGGAACAAAGGCATTCGTAAAAACAGGAATTGGGGAACGAAATATTTGTTGAGCAACATAGGACATATCGATCACATGGACAGCTCCGCTTCGATCCACCAATGCAATCATATCTTTGTCTCGATAACTACGAACCAAATCCAAACCACCTATCATTTGTTTCGCAACGATTCGGCCATTTTTACCCTGTTCATTTTCACCAACGGTAGCTATCAAGATCAGCTCTTGAGTCAAAGGAGAGTAGTCAACATGCAAGGATGTATAGTAAGGAGATTCCGACATCACTTGGTATTCGTGCATTTCTTTTTGACCAAGGACATGTCCTTGCTCATCGTAAATTTCTACACGTTGCTGAGTCAGACGATAACGATCAAAATCGCCAGGGCGCTGAAAGGCCGTTCCAGATTCAATCTGATCCCCCATTTCCTTCCACTGCCTTTGCAGCTCAATTTCCTCGGGGTTTTGTAAAACGGATGCTAAGTCTGTCGCTAAAGCCTGTTGCGGCTTGCCTGAGGCAGAAGAAGAATTGTAAGGATCGGTATTTTTTTCATGCGCGCGAACCGTGGGAAACCCCACAAGTTGAAGGCAAAGAATGAAGACAATTGTCTTACGAAGCACTCAGCCGAACTCCTGTTATTAACTAGGAATCTAAAAACAGTGTTCTAGTCTGAAGTTAAGAAGTTGTAAAGCGTCCTGTGCATTCTTAAAGAAAAAACAACAATCCGTCTTCCACAACTCTTGGGCTTATCCCTCTGAAGCCAAAGATATCTGGTTCCAAACTGAGTCTTCCTGGGCTATTTTTTAAGCCATGGGTTTGGAATCTTGACAGCATCCGTGTAATTATTGAAGAAAATCCTTTCGCATAAATCCCCAACTTTTTTTACAGCAGTTGGTGATCCTTCAAATTCTGTTGCTTTTTGAATTCCTTGCACAGCAATTTCAGCGGGGGTCCACCCAAAAAACAAGGTCCTTAAAAAACCACGAGGCCCAATGCCTGGCACTGCCGTGGTTTGAATGATGACAATTAAATTTGTCATTAAGTTTTCGTATATCCTGTAATAGAAACTGGCAATATTCCTCTTCATTTGAGTTTTTTTATTTATATAGTCTATGGACAAGGGGTGATGTCTATATCGTTCGGGGATATTTCTGGCAACCCAGCCAAAGGCTTTTTCTAAAGCATTTTCTACCTTCATGTTAATTCCTGAAAACGGAGCAAGGAAAGTAAATAAATACCCCGCGACCCAACTATCAATATCAAAACGCCCTAAAGTTAGTGGATACAAAACAGCAATCAATACAAATGCAGGTTTCATGTTTTTCCAAACCAATTCATTTGAAAACTTTTGATTCTCCCACCATGAGTTTTTTCTTTCCCACATTTGCTTCCAGAAATATCTTCGAAAGCTTAACTTTGCATCATCTCCTGTTGGGACTTTATCCATGTCTTTTTCTAAACGCACATCCATTTGCAGCTTCATCCAAACGTCAGCAAGTACTCCGATGACAACCCCAGCCGCAAAATTTGTATTAAACACTAATTTGGATAAATAGTGCCACGAATTGGCGCTATGCTGTTCCAACTGAATGGGAGCAAGCAAACCAGTGGCTCCGGCATACGAGATAAATATCAGAGATAATTCTAAAGGCTTATCGACCAGAATTCCCGCCACCATTGCTCTTACAGACCTGGCTACAGCAGCTGGCTTTTGCAGTTGGGTTTGTACCACAACAATTCTTTCAGTCTGGGGGTTGTTTTTTGGAGAAATTTGAGAAAATGACGTTTGCTGTGTTCTTGCCAGAAGGGTCTCCCAGCTAAAAAACTTCTCACTCTGTTCTTTTGCATATTCAAAAATTTGTTGTCCAACAATATTTTTTTGATCAGAAAGTACATCCACAATTCTTGTTGCTTTCTCTTCAGAGAATGAAAACTGGTTAAGATTTTCTATGGTCTCTTGTTTCACTTTTTTTAATTGCTCACCCGAGTTTTTCAAGTCGAAAAAACGAACAATCTCTTTTTCTGTCATCGCTTCTTTGCTCTCATCCACAGATAAAAAATATGCCATTGAATTTTGAAAAAGCGCCTCGAAATATATTTGAAAAAACTTACGCGTTTGGCCGTTTAAATTTTGAATGAATCGATCATCTATTCCTTGAATGCCCTGTTTTTGATATATTTGATGAAGCTGCCGACTGTCTTTTAAAAAGTGTGTTAATACACGCAAGCTTTGCCGCATACTTCGTTCATAGACAATACTTTCAATATCAATAATTCGATCTTCAAAGTTCAATGCTGCTTGAACATCAGGATCATTTTTATTCCACCATCGAGAAAGAAAATTCCACCAACTGTTGTACGCTCCATTTAAATTCGTAGGATAAACCATTTTTTTCTCTGAATCAGCCTCTGTGTTAATATCAATTCGAGAAACCTGAGTTGCGAAATATTTCGGATAATACAATAGGCGAAACCAAGTGGATCCCATAAATCCTGGACGGAACACATAAGATCTGGTTGCAAACGAAGCATAGTTCCAAAGGTATGCGTAAGCCTTCCCCGCAATGGTTAAGGACGGATAACTAATAATGAATTCTCTTAAAGAAGTCATAAACAAATGAACTTCTGATAACAAAGGGTCTGATTTTCCATCTGGCAATGGCGTGGCTTTTTGAAAAAATTCTGACACACGCTTGCCATTCCAAAAATTCAATCCTTGAAAAAAACGACTGTATTTTGTCTGATCGATCTGTTCTGCTGTTTTCAGTGCAAGTTCAACCTGTTTTGTATATTCAGGCGAGCTTTCTGTTTCCTGAATTTCTTTCATTATCCTTAATCTTAAATTTTTCAGCGCTTCGGGATTATTTCTTGTCTCTTCAGGTAGTTGATTTGTTTTTCTTAATTCGGCAATTCGCTCTTCAGCCAAACGAAAATACATTGCCTGTATTTTTTCAGATTGCCCTTCTTGGATCGCTTGATGATATTTTTCTTTCAAATCCACCTGTCGATCATTAAATACCTTAAGAGCAACATAAAGTCCTTGGTATGATTTTTTATACCATGGAGTATGTTCTGCCTTGATCTGATCTGGACCCAAATGATTTGAAGACTCCATCCAATATTTTTGATAGTCCACTTTTCTTAAGTCTAAAAACAGTGCCCAAGAATTTGCAATAAGCATAGGTATTCCCAGCAACTCATAAAGTCGGAGCATCAAAAAAGACATGCCTTCAATTGTTTTTTCTAATCGCCCATCTTGAATGTAAACTTTTTTAAGATTATCAACATCAAATCCATAGATCACCTGTTGAACACCAGTAGAAAAAGTTTTTGCCATATTCCCAATAAAACCCAATGAAACATCCGAGACTGCTTTGACCAATTCCAAAGATTGGTAAAAATAATGTGCTGCTTGTTCTGGATACATCATACCTAAGGCAGCACCAGCAACAGCAGGTGTTCCGTATCGAATATACTTCATAGCCCAAACTTGCTTTAGACCTTCACCTGCCATTCCTGGATTCAAAGCTAAAAAACCTCCAGCAACAAATCCCATAGCTTGTATCAATTGAGGTGATCCATGAGGTCTTGGAACAGTCAGGTTCGCCATCATCATTCGTAATCGATGAGTTAGTTTTTTTGAATCTTTGTGAACTTTATGAAATGACTTGAATGTTTCCTCAAGAACTTGATTTCCAATGGCTGAACCCTCAAGCTCTTTCTGAATATCTGAGGATATTTGATGAGCTTTTTCTTCTGGTGTTAAAGAATATT
>CAZFSX010000062.1:0-11182 GCA_964522115.1 uncultured Pseudobdellovibrionaceae bacterium
TTATTGGATCTGTATTCTAGTCACTGCTTTTGCTAATGCAATTGTTGAGCAAATGAATATTTTAAGCTTGATTGGACCTGTTTCGGGGGTTGCAACCATGGGTACTCAGAGTGTTTTAGCCAAAGTTTTTGCAGATACATTTCAAATAGAGTTTAAATTTTGGAAAAGATCTTTCCCCATTTTTATTTTAGGAAATATGATAGGTTTTATCTTAGGATCTTGGACCCAGGCATTTAAAGCCTATGCATTTCCGATGGTTTTGGGAGCCGCTTTTCCCGTTATAGATATATTGTGGCAAGCTTATCGAAAAAAAAGGCATCAGTGGACTTCAACCCAGAAGCTCAATGGAATGACTTTGTTATTGATGAGTTTGCATTATTTAGATTGGCCTTTTACAAGGAATCGGCCTGAATATTTTTTTCTAGGTTTAGTTGTCGCATTTGTTTTATTGCATTTGCTGTCTATTTTGATGCCGATGCTTGTAAATGAAAAAATGCTGGCAGATAAGAATCGTAATTTGGAACAAATTGTGGATCAAAGAGTTTTGCAAATCACACAAATGAAAGAGTCTTTGTGGGAATCGTCTAAGTATGCAAGTTTAGGTCGACTGGCCGGAGGCATCGCTCATGAGGTGAGTACTCCTTTATCTATTCTGCTGATGACAGCAGAAAACATTAAAGAGGATGTTCAACTTCGCCCAGAAAAAGTCATTTCTTCTGTCAAGCAAATTGAAACAACAGTGGGTCAGTTAGCGAAGGTTACCGAAGCTTTGCGTACATTAGCAAAAGATTCTTCCAGTTCCAAAGTGGAATCCTTGGATCTAGTCTCTTACTCGCAACAAATTTTTGATTCCTATCAATCTTTGTTTCAAGAAAAGAAGATTCAGTTTCAATTTCATTCTCCTCAGACATTGGCTCGTTTAGAAATGAATCCTTCGGAAGTTCAGCAAATTCTTCGAAGTATTATCGATAACGCCTTAGACGCTCTTTCTAATTTATCTGAGCGCACACTCAGGATTGATATGGAAGTTGTGCAAAATTTCATACGTATCCACTTTTGTGATTCTGGGGCCATTCCAATGGATTTGCGTGAAAAAATAATGGATCCATTTTTTACAACAAAGCCCTTTGGGCGCGGGATGGGGTTGGGTTTGAGCTTGGCGAAGGCTAAGGCTGAACAGTGGGGTGGTAGATTGTATTTAGACACTCGTAAAAAAATACATGCTTTGTTTTGGAACTACCACAGGCAACAGAGGGGCATGTTGCATGAGTGGCCCCATCACTGACATTATTTTACCTATGAACTTATTGATTGTGGAAGACAATGAAGAATTTCGAGACATGCTGATGACATTTTTTTCGAAAAGATTCAAATCTGTGCATGGAGCAGGTCATGGTCAGGAAGCTTTGAATGCGATTCAAGGTCAGTCCTTTGATTTTATGATCACGGATGTAAGAATGCCCATCATGTCAGGTGTGCAATTGCTACAAAAACTGAAAGAAAACCGAATTTTCTTGAAAACTATCATACTTACGGGGTATAGCGAACAGGAAGTCCAAAGTGTCAAAGACGACCCAATGGTCTTACGCGTACTAAGTAAACCCATTCTACCTCGTGAGATTCTGGAAATCCTCGTGAGCGCTACCCGAAACGCCTGATCGTTTCATGAAAGAATATAAAATATGAATAGTTTTGAACAGTTTTCGTTGTCTGAAACAATGATGAAAACCCTTGAGGATTTGAAGTATACCTCTCCAACCGCCATTCAAGTCCAGGCCATCCCTAAGCTTTTAGCCGTTGATAAAGTTGATTTCGTAGGTCTTGCATCCACAGGTACTGGTAAAACAGCGGCTTTTGGTATCCCTCTTGTTGAAAAAATCGATGCTTCCATGAAGGTGGCTCAAGCACTTGTCCTTTGCCCAACACGTGAGTTGGCACAGCAAGTTTCTGAGCAGTTGAAGAAGTTGGGTGCGCGAAAAAAATTGGGAGTTGCGACCATTTATGGTGGTGCAAGCTACCGAGACCAAATTCGCGATGTGAAAAAAGGCGCAACTATCATCGTTGCAACTCCAGGTCGTTTGGTCGACTTACTTGAACAAGGTGTTGTTGATTTAACTCAAATTAAAACTTTGATCTTGGATGAGGCAGATGAAATGCTTTCTATGGGATTCAAGGAAGAACTTGAATCCATTTTAAAAGCAACTCATTCTGCAGACGCTGATGCCGAGGAAGATACAGGAAAAGCAAATTGTGCAACTTGGCTGTTCAGCGCTACGATGAATGCTCAAATTAAACATCTGATCCAACGATATTTAACAGATTATGCATGGGTGGATGTTTCTGAGAAAAAAGGTGTTTCCAAAACAGTTGAGCATCTTTATTACACAGTCTTGCGTTCAGACAAAATCGAAGCTTTGCAGCGCATTCTTTCTACAACAAAAGATTTTTATGGAATCATTTTTTGCCAAACAAAAATGGAAGTGACAGAACTTGAATCTTTACTACTAAAAAAGGGCTTTGCTGTTGAGTCTTTGCATGGCAATAAAAGCCAAAAGGATCGTGAGTTTGCTTTGAAACGATTCCGTGAAGGGGTGACTCGTATTGTGGTTGCAACAGATGTTGCAGCTCGTGGGTTGGATGTTTCTGATTTGTCTCATGTTGTGAATTACTCTTTACCAAGAGATACGGAAAGTTATGTTCATCGAGTTGGTCGTACGGGACGTAATGGTAAAAATGGTGTGGCGATCAGTTTGGTTTCCCCTGCAGAAATTAAAGATGTGGTTCGAATTCAACGAGGAACAGGGGTTCAGTTAACGAAAGCAGAGCTTCCATTGGCTGGCGAATATCAAAAATTTCAAATTCAGAAATTTATGGATCAGTTGATGGCTGTGCGTGTGGATGGAATTGCATTTCAACGTGCCATGGATCTTTTTGCGGATTGGAAGCTTGGATCGGATGAACTTCCATTCGAAGAATTATCTGATTTCTTGTCCCGTTTGTTTGTCACGATTCACCCAGAACTTTTTGATATGACGAAAGATTCATTGGATTATGCTAAAGGGCGTGTTCCTAAGGAACTTATGGCTGGCGGAGAATTTAAAAAATTCAAAGAGGGATCTGAAGATCGCCGAGAGGGTGGTCGTCGAGGCTTTGGTGGAGGATCTCGCGGAGGATCAGGACCTCGCCGTCGTGGTTCTTACGATGATCGTGCTGAAAAATCTGAATCTCGTGGAGCTTCTTCCGAAGGTCGTGGTTACCGCCGTCGCGAAGAAGGATCATTTTCGTCGACAGGTTCTTCAGAATCTCGACCTCGTCAGTTTGATACAGAATCTTCTCGACGATGGAAAAAGGGAGAATCTTCAGAACAAAGATCCTCAGAATCTCGTCAGGGTGAAAGAAAAACCCCAGCTCGATTTTTACAAGGCCGTGCACGCAAGGATTACGGATCTAAAGATTTCCGCAAACCTCATCGACGTCTTGAAGAATAATTATTTACTTATCCAGCCTGTGTTCAACGGAACACAGGCTTTTTTATATCATGATGGAAATGAAAATTATTTTTGAAAATGAGTCTTTGGTTGCGATTGATAAGCCCGCCAATGTTCTTTCCGTGCCTTCAAGAATGGGATCAGAAGATCCTCGTTCGTGTGCTGGAATTCTATTGCAAGATCAACTTGGGATTCAAATTTATCCCTGCCATCGCTTGGATTTTGAAGTTTCGGGTTTGCTTGTTTTTGCAAAAACAGCCAAGGATCATCGTTTATTAAATCAAATTTTTGAAAATCATCAGTTAGAAAAAACCTATCAGGCAATCAGTTCTTGTCCTTCCAACTTTAAAAATACTTCTGAAAAGCAAACTTGGAAATCACGCATTCTTAAGGGGAAAAAGAGGAGCTTTGAAAGCCCCCATGGAAAAGACAGTCTGACTTTTGCCTGGAGTCAGTCTGTGCCTGGGAAAGAAGCTCTTTTAGAGTGGGTTTTACAGCCCCAGACAGGGCGTTCCCATCAGTTGCGATTTGAAATGTACAAGCATGGACATCCCATTCTTGGAGATAAGCTGTATGGCAGTGATCAAGAATGGAAGCTTCCAGGAATTGCTTTACGCTCGATTCGAATTCGATTTCAAAAATCAGTTTGTGGAGTTCAGCTTTTAGAGGTTCCTGGGTTTTCGTACTTGCATTGAGCAGGGTGAAGTTCCAAGTTCTAATTTTGTTTGTCTCTTGTAAGGGGTGCTGGATCGGAATTCCCTTCGTTTTTTTCTGTCAACTGGCTAGGAACTGTATCACCTTGCTGTTCCTTTAATATTTCCTTGGCTTTGGCCCCTGTGATTCCCACAAGTTCAGGTGCTATGATTGTCACAGCAATATAGATCATCGTCAGAATAATAAATAAAATCCCTAAAACCCAACCAAAATCAAAATTTGAATCCATCTGGTTACCTTTTTTTCTATTTTATGCTAGATACACCCACTTCAGGAGAGCAAAAATCATGTCTTACAATCCTAAAGATTTTTACTTCAAAAAAGCAAAAAAAGAAAACTATGCTGCTCGAAGTATCTTCAAGTTAGAGGAAATTGATCAAAAGTTCAAAATCTTTCGCCCTGGCCAAATGATTTTTGATCTTGGCGCTTCTCCGGGAAGTTGGTCTCAGTACGCGTGTCAAAAAATAGGAGACAAGGGACGGTTGTTAGGAGTGGATTTGTCCCCGGTGAATGTCAAGATGGCGAATGCTGAATTTTTGCAAGCCGATATGCGAGACTTGAATTTAGAGAATCTTTTGGCTGAAAAAAACTTTCACATGTTTGATGTTGTAATGTCGGATATGGCCCCGCGAACAACAGGAATACGTCTGACGGATCAAACGCGAAGTTATGAGCTTTGCATGTTGGCTCTAGATGTTGCAGATCGATTTTTAAAAAAAGGCGGTTCTTTCATTTGCAAATTTTTTCATAGCGATGATTTCACCCAGCTGCGAAATGAAATCAAACAACGCTACAGCAAGGTGGAAGTTGTTAAGCCTGATAGTACTCGAAAAATCAGCAAAGAAATTTTTTTGATTGGATTGAATAAAAAATAGGTTCATTGCGCATTTAGAATCATATTTACGGTTGGTTTCTTTTTCCCATCCGTTCAAAACAATTGTTCGGAATTTCTGTTTCATTTTGATCCAATATCAATTTGAAATAGGCTTCATTTCAAATTGAGTTATTTTCTTCAAGAAAAGACAAAGACGAAGGTCTTGATATTTTTTCCAAGAAGCCGATAAGTCCTACATGTTGAACGTAAGTGAAAAAGGAAAATTTTTTACCTTTGCCGTGGCCGTGATGGGTCTTTTCATCGCTGGTTGTGGGCAAATCACAGCGGAGCTGAGTGAAATTGTTCCCACAGAGGTTTCAACGCCTGCAGAGACACTTAAAGTTATTTATTTGGATACAAGCCAGCTGACTCTGACCGAGGGATCTGCTGCAATTATCAATATTGCAGTTGATCAAAAATATGCAACAGAGACTCTTGTGACTGTGACAATGCCAGATCCTACCGGTCGCTTTCAGATGTTGCCCTTGATAGTGACGATTCCAGCGAATACGCTATCAGTTCCTTTAACTTTGCAAACCATTGACAATGCTACTTATCAATCTCAAGCCTTATTTCAACTCAGCATTACCAGCGCAGAAGCGAATTTAAGTCAGGGAAATCGACTACTGCAAATAACATTGAATGACAATGATTCCCCTCCCGCGTCCAATCATGCACCAGTCCTTGTAAATCATGGTCCATTCTTTGTACTCAGCGGAAGCTCGATGGCACTTCATGCTGCCCTCAGTGTTAGTCCAGGGATTGCAACGGATAGTGATAATGATGCCCTGATATTGACGATTTCTGGGACCCTAAGTTTGGGAAGTCTTTCGAACAATGGTACATCAGTTGTGACTTACTCTCCAACTTCGACGGGTGTTGAATCGTTGTCGGTTACGATCTCTGACGGAAATGGAGGAAGTGTTTCAGGAGTTGTGTTGGTGCATGTTGTGAAACCAATGACTTGGACGGGGGCATCTTCAACGTCTTGGTCAAGTGCCAGCAATTGGTGTGGGACAATATCGATAGATCATAGTACCTGCCTTGGGCTTGGTTCAGTTCCAGGTGCTTCAGATATTGCCATCATCGATAATACTTGTGTTTCTGGATCCAACTGCAATCCCGTTGTTAACACTTCGATAAATATTGGGGGTTTAGAACTGTCGGCACACTCTTTGAATCAAGGGGCTTCGCAATCTATCACTGCTGGTAGCAGCGGATGGGTTCAGTCTTCGGGAAATTTTATAGGAAGTAACTCAGCAGTCACGATCAGTGGGAAGTTTCAAATCAGTGGGACTTCGACTTTTCAATCCACGTCCAGCACTCTGACTTTGCCAGGATCTAATATCAGTGTTGGTAGCTCAACGACTTTCAATCACTCCAACGGAGTTGTCAATATTGCGGCAGGAACGGGAACTATGGTTTGGCCAACTTCACAAAGTTTTTATGATTTATCAATTTCTTTTGGAGGCGGTGGAAGTACTTTCAATTTAAATAACAGTACATACACCGTTGTGCGTGATTTTACTGTACGTCAAGATTCCTGCGTGAGTTCGTCGTATCTGAGCTCAGGAATACTTCAAGTTGGCCGCAACTTCATTGGGATGGGAACCTGCACTCCTCAGGGAACTTATTCAGTGCGATTGAATGGAAGTTCCACACAGGCTATCAATTTTACATCCGTCAGTGGAAGTAAGCAGTTAGGTAGTTTAGAGATTGCCTCATCAGGAACTGTGGCGATCAGCGAAAGTTTGAATATTTTAGGCTCGTGGATTTATACAAGTGGCACTGTGGACTTAACTGGATCGACTTTGAATTTCGTTGCGGGAGGAACAATTCAGCCAGGGAATCTTTCCTACAATCATATCTCATTTCAAACGACAGGATCTGGGGCTGGCGGATGATACAATCTGAGCGCTGGAACAATGAAAGTCTACGGCGATCTTCAGTTAGCCACTCTTTCATGTGGTGGTGGGATTGCAAGTTTAAATAATGGAAACATAGAGCTGTATGGAACAAACCTCATCGCAGGATATGCCTTGGTATCTTCCTGTGGATTGCAAGGGACAGCAAATATCAAAACCATGGGAACTAATCATACTTTGGATGCAAGTCTTGCAAGTACTCATGAGATTCCAAATTTTAATTTAAATCATTCAGGTACATTGACGTTGGTAGGTAGTCCCAAGTTTGTAGGATCTTATCAAAAGATTTCAGGAAGCATCAATCCAGGGACGACGACGGTTACTTTTGCAGGTGGGATGACGATCATATCTAATGGAAGCGCATTTTATGATCTTGTGATCGAGGGGGCAGGAACGACAACTTTGATCGGAACCTTATTGGCTTATCACGATCTTTCCTTTGATGAAAAAACGGCAGGAGGTTCTTCCATTAATGGAGGAACCTTGCAAGTGGGAAGAAATATTTCAAACTTAGATAATTTAGGAATCACTGGAACAACGTCGATCAGTCTTCAGGCTTCAGGGTCTCCCACAAGTATTCATCAGAATGGCGGTGAATTTCCCAAAGGAAATTGGACGATCAGTTCAACGGGGACAGTGCAGTTGCTTTCTGCTTTGAATCTAAGTGGAGCCTCTCAAAATTTAACTCTGTCCACAGGCGTTTCGTCTGTTTTAGATATGTCGGGTTTTAATCTGACGGTGGGAAATATTTTAACTTTGGATAGCAATACAAAAATAATCACCGGTTGTGGGATATTGACTCCTTCCAGTGGAGCAAATCTTGTCAACAATGGAACTATTGTGGATGGATCGAATGTGAATTTATCGATCAATGATGTGACTGTGAACGAAGGATCGGATGCTATTTTCACAGTGAATTTGTCGGCGGCTTCTTGCAAAAACGTGACGTTCAATTATGCGACTTCTGACGGAACGGCCGTGACGGGGGTTAACTATACATCGGCAACAGGAAGTAAGACGATCACAGCTGGGAATACTTCAACAACAATAACGGTTTCAAGCTTATCTGATAATTATTATCGAGAGGGAACAACTCGCACATTCAATCTGACGTTAAGTTCTGTGACAGGATCCAATGTCGTTGACAACGTTGGAATAGGAGCTGTGACAGACATCGATGCTCAACCGACGATCCAGTGGACAACATCTGCTGTGACAGTCAGTGAAACATCCGGCACTGTCACTTTGAATTACTCTTTAAATAAGCCAAGTACGCAAGCGATCAGTGCGTCGTGGGCAACCTCAGACAATGGTGCTATTGCTGGGACAAATTATACTAGCGGATCCGGTTCCATCAATATAGCGGCAGGGCAAACAGCAGGCAGTATCAGTGTGACGATTTTGGATTCAGCAGGAGTGTGCCAAAGCAATATGATATTTAATACGACACTGAGTGCTCCAACGAATGCGACTTTGGGTACAATATCCGTCATTTCAACGATACTCACAGAGTCTGACTTTCCAACAATCAGCATCGGAAATGTGAGTGCGACGGAGGGGCAGGTTGCTTCCGTGCCGATCACATTAAGTGCCGTATGTTCCTCAACGGATATCACCGTTAATTATACGACAGCGAATGGAACGGCATCCTCGGGAACAGATTATGGTGCTGTTGTTTCTCGTTCGACAAAAGTTTATGCAGGGTCTTTGACAGGATATGCACCAGTGACCACTTATGATAATTTGACGGTAGAGGGTTCACGAAGTTTTACAGTGTCCATCTCCTCACCTGATCATGGTTCGATCACAACATCTTCATCAACAGTAACCATCAATGAAGATGATGTGTCGACATCTGTCGCGACGGATATTCAGCAAGTGGCAGTTCGAGGGAACTCCATTTGCGTTCTCACAGCAGGGGGGGCAGTGAAATGTTGGGGGATGAACTTGGGGGGCAGCGCAGGAGATGGTGTGGGAGCCAGGCAAATTCGTCCAGCAACGGTGGTGGGCCTTTCTTCAGGTGTAAGTAAAATCGCAGTAGGTGGATTACATTACAATAATTCCCCCTGGCTTTCAGGAACAACTGATTCAGCATGCGCTGTTCTTACAGATGGGACGATGAAGTGTTGGGGGAAAAATACAACGGGTCAATTAGGTGATGGGACGCAAACAAATCGTCTGTCTCCTGTTCTTGTTTCAGGGATTAGTTCTGGAGCTACGGATGTAAGTCTGGGGGTTGCTTCGTCTGGATATAGTACAACCTGTGCAATTGTGAATTCGAAGGCAAAATGTTGGGGATACAATAACGTTGGTCAGGTTGGAAATGGAGTCAGCGGTGCCAACGTTTTAACTCCTACAGATGTGGGGTTGAATGCAGCATACACTGTATTGCAAATTGGTGTTGGATCAGATCATGCATGTGCCTTGGTGAATGATGGATCAAATAACTTCATTCAATGTTGGGGGAAAAACTCCAGTGGGCAATTGGGCGACGGCACCCAAACAGACAGCTTAGTTCCTGTCACAGTCACAGGAAGTACAGGATCTACGTCTTTGGCTGTTGGAGCAGCCTTTAACTGTGCTGTGATCGCAGGTGGAGCCTATTGCTGGGGAAATAACAATCAGACTCAAATAGGAATAACAGGAACAAACCCTGTCTTAAATGCCAGTGCAGTGGTGGGAATGGGTACAGATGTTGTGTCTGTTGTTGTTGGCGGTGATTCTCATCAAGGTGCTTATTTTGCCTGTGCTTTGAAAAATACAGGTGCTGTCTACTGCTGGGGAGCTTCACATTCAGGAATGGCGGGAGCGGCTTCAGGAACCGTTTATCCAGCAGCTGTTGTCGCAGGTGCCTCCTCGGGAGTGACAGCCATTGGAGCTGGAGGCGGTACAGCTTGTGCCATTACCTCGACAGGGGGACTTAAGTGTTGGGGGAACACACCATCCTACGAGATCGACCCAAGAATGGCCTATGCCAATGACATGCTTCAAAGTGTGATCAATTTAGGTAGTGGTTTGTCATCGATTTCATCTGGAGGAAGCCATTCTTGTGGAGTTTTATCCTCGACAGGAGGAATAAAGTGTTGGGGTTATAATAATCTTTATCAATTAGGTAATGGGACTTCAACAAGCACAGGGACTCCAGTGGATGTGACTGCAGTAACATCGGGTGCTGTGAAGGTCGCAGCAGGAGGTCCTTCTTTTACTTGCGCGCTGATCAATGATGGGTCCATAAAATGTTGGGGGCAGAATAATGTGGGTCAATTAGGTATCGGGTCAGTTTCAGGCAGTGTTAGTACACCAAGTTTAGTCAGCGGAATTTCCACTGCGACATCGATTGCAGCAGGATACAACAATCATGCTTGTGCGATTATCTCTGGTGGGACGGTGAAGTGTTGGGGAAGCAATACGTATGGACAATTAGGAAATAATTCAAACGTCAATTCCTCCAGCCCGGTTGATGTAATAGGGGTTAGCAATGCAACATCTTTGTCTTTGGGGTATGAACATTCATGCGCAGTCATTTCGGATGGAAGCATCAAGTGCTGGGGACGCAACAATGTGGGTCAGCTTGGAGATGCAAGCAATACAGATCGGTGGACTGCCATCAACGTGAATGGAGTCAGTTCAGGAACAACGTCCTTGGCAGCTTACAATACGACATGTGCAGTGATTTCAGGAGCTGTGAAATGTTGGGGAGAAGGATCCTACGGCCAGATTGGTAACGGAGTGAATTCAGACAGGAATACTTCTGATTTTGTGACGGGTTTAAGTGCTGGATGGAAGGAAGTCACCGTTGGAGATCTTTCAGCATGTGCAAGAAACAATAATGGATCAGTGAAGTGCTGGGGAAGACAGACTTATGGAAATATTATGAATGGGGTGATTTCGCTTGCGGTAGCATCAGCTCCAACAGACGCCCTTGGCGCGCAATCTGGAGTTATCGGTCTTTCGTCAAACGCATATGCTCACTGCCTATTATTATTTGATGGGCAAGCCCGTTGTGCTGGAAATCTAACGAACGGGCAAATTGGTGCAGGTATTTTGAAGAGCTATACGAATACACCTACGGACGTTTTATTTCCTTAGTGTTTTTTATTTTTGTCTTGGCGGGTTTCTTTTATTATGTTGTTTATTTCGGGAAGAATAAAAAAATCGACAAAAAAACCCCGAAAAAAATA
>CAZFSX010000063.1:0-11162 GCA_964522115.1 uncultured Pseudobdellovibrionaceae bacterium
AGCGGCGTTCTTCTTCCAAAGATGATCCATCTTCACCACCTTCGGCACTTTTGGCGCTAGGAAATAAATTTTCTTCCATGCCTACAATGAAGACCAGCGGATACTCAAGTCCTTTGGAAATATGCAGTGTCATCATCGTCACGCTGGCCACCTCTTGATCCAGACTGTCGATATCGCTGACTAAGGCAAGTTCTTCCAAAAAGCTTTGCAATGTCGCTTCTTCGCCACGTTCGCGGTGAAATTGTTCCAAAGCATTACTAAGTTCTTCTAAGTTTTCAATCCGTGCTGCTGATTCTGGTGTATCTTCTTCTTTCAAGCGTTGTAAGTACTGTGTGCGTTCCAGAACAACGGCGTACAAATCACATAGATTCAGCACATGAACTTGGGCAAATAAGTCCTGCAACAGTTGCAGAAAATTTCGAAGTTTAGATATTGTTCCAGCGTTGAAGTGACGTTGCTCAATGGATTGTTCGATGGCTTCAAATAAGCTCAATTTTTTTTCTGCAGCAAACTCTTCCAGTTTATCAATCGTTGTCTTTCCGATGCCACGAGCTGGGACATTGATAATTCTCTTTAATGAAAGATCATCAGTACGATTTAGAAGAACCTTAAAATAGGCCACGACATCCTTGATTTCCATGCGTTCATAGAAACGAACTCCTCCGACAAGCTTATAGGGAATATTGAAGGTTCGTAATTGCTCTTCCAGGACACGGGATTGAGCATTGGTTCGATAAAAAATAGCAACATCTTGCAAAGAGATTCCACGGTTCATACTATCCTGGATCATTTTGGCAACAAAGCGAGCTTCGTCATATTCATTCCGCTCTTCGCGAAAAGTGATGCGTTCACCTTCTGGATTGTTTGTGAACAGAGTTTTATCTTTTCGTTCGGTGTTGTTTTTTATCACAGCAGTGGCTGCGTTGACGATGTTTCTTGATGATCGGTAGTTTTCTTCCAGTTTGATAACAACTGCTTCAGGAAAATCTTTTTCAAAATCAAGAATATTGCTGATATCAGCTCCACGCCAACTGTAGATCGATTGATCTTCATCCCCAACAACACATAGGTTTCGATGTTTTTTTGCTAGAAGTTGGACTAACAAATATTGAATATGATTTGTATCTTGATACTCATCGATCAAGATATATTTAAACTTATTTTGATATCCTTCCAGAATGTCAGGGTACATTCGAAATAGATCATAAACTTTCAGAAGTAGATCTCCGAAGTCCATTGAGTTTGCTTTTTTTAATTCGGCTTCATAGGCTTTGTAAACTTCCAAAGACTTAGGATCCATGACGTACTTGAACTTGAAATTTCTTTCCAAATCATCCGGAGAAAGTGCCAACATTTTTGCATTGTTGATTTTTGATTGAAACCCCTTGGCTGGGTACATTTTATCATTGATATTTAAGCTGGCAGCAACTTTTTTGATCACAGAAAGTTGATCGTTGGAATCATAGATGCCAAAAAAAGGTTTATAGTCCAACAAGGTGACATGCTGGCGAAGGACACGCACGCAAAAGCTGTGGAATGTTGAAATCCAAAGGGGTTCATAGACGGGGTAGTTCATTTGCACTAAAAGTTGCGAAATCCGGTGCTCCATTTCACGAGCAGCTTTATTCGTGAATGTGACGGCTAAAATTTCATCCGATCCAGCCATTCGTTGCAGAATCAGATTGGCCACGCGATGGGTAAGAACTCTTGTTTTTCCCGATCCGGCACCAGCAAGAATTAAAAGAGGACCATTCAAAGTTTCAACGGCTTGCTTTTGAGGCGGATTCAGCCCTTGCGTTAAGAATTCCATAGCACTTCCTTCGTGAAGGATCGAATATCGCAAAGCTCAGGACAAATCCCAAGTAGTTTTTCAAGAAATCTGCAAAATGAGCATTGATTCGGTGACAAAAATTGCAGTCTTGTGAAGAATGCCCTTTTCCTATAAATTGACCCCTATGTTTTTCTGTCGACCAGGGTCTCTTTTTTACTATTTGATTCTTAGACTGAGTTTATTCAGTGTATTTTGCTTTGCGCTGTTGGCCTGTCAAAAGCCCAAATATTCGGTTCTGGGGACTGAAGATACCCAGATTAAAATCCCCGTATTTGAAAATGGTTCCTATCAATGGAAAATAGTGTCTTTAAAAACCATCGATGGACAGGGCGAACCAAAAAATAAGAAGTACATTTTTCAAGTTGAACCCAAGGTTGTAAATGGGCGTTTGCAGGGAAAGATCCATCGCTGGAATTTTATGCAAAAAAAAGATGGAGTTTTAATTCCTCAGGATTTTTTAACATTGCAAATGGCTTCGATTACTTATCATTTAGAGCAATTGGAACTGATGGATCAAACTTATGGAAGCGAATCCTCCAAACGTTGGCCTTTGGATATTGGATTGCAAGTCCGATCCGTTCGTGGCGGGAAGTTGGAAAAAAACAATGCTTCTTATGAAATGAATTTACATGCTTTAGTTTTTCAGTTGTCTGAGGGAAACAATCTTCCTTTGTATGTTAATGGTGGGGTGATTGCTCACGAGTATTTTCATGTTCTTTTTTCTGAAGAAGTTTTAGCTCCCTTGAAGACCTCGCTTTTAATGAAAGGTGAAATGAATTTTCTGGATCATCCTCATTTGAAAGTTTCAGACCCTTCCGTCAACCAATTCCCCGGCCATGATTCTGCATGGGAGCAGTATCATTACACTCTGTTGCGAGGAATGAATGAGGGCTTGGCAGATCTTTGGGGGTACCTGTACTCACAGGATGATGAGTTTGTTGGTCGATCTTTACCTTTGTATGCTTCTCGAAGGAAGATCGACTCGATTCGTTCGAATATTCCTACGGTTTCATTTTTGTTGACCCAGATGCAGACCATGAATGCAGATCAACGCATCGGATTGTCCTATGGTTTGGGAAATTTGACAGCATCGCTGGGACGAAGGATGTTGGAAGAGTTACAGACACAAAAAGGACTTTCTTTGCAAGAGGCGAAGAACGCTCTTGGTAAAGCCATCGTTCAAAACTTGCCCAAGATGATGAAGAGTTTTCAAAAACTTCAAAAGTCTGATTATATCGCAGTATCTTCATTACTTTCTTCGATCTATGCAAACCTTGGTCTTGCCAACAGTTTTGATTCTTTTGTTGAGCGCAAAAAATTCACAGAGGCAGAAAAATACTAAGGGAATAGAATTCCAAAGAAAAAAGCGGCTTGTAGAAAAGGCGAAGGCGGAAGATTTTCCAAGAAAAAGATTCGAACTTCAGCTCCAAAACGAAGGAACTTCAGAGCATCAGATTCGGCACCTATGCCGGCTATTCCCATCAAGCTAGGGCCATTCGATTCAATATCTGTTAAAGAAGATATGCGTGTTGTGGAATAAGTTGTGGATCCTCCAGCTCCGGCAAAAAAATATCCCTGTCCCCATCCAGAAGTAAGGGTTTTTTCTTTCCAAGAAACAGAAAGGGTTTCATGTTTTTTACTTAAGAAAATATTGCCCTGAGAATCATCAACATTTGTTGTCCAATAAGAAAGTCGAAGGCCACGGTCAGGGTTTTCCAAAAGTAAGCTGAATTCACGGCCTTCCAATTGTCGTTTTTCTAAAGAGTTGCTGGGGGCTTGTTGAACAGTGGTTGCGAATTGGCCACTGAGGCTTATCGCTTGGGCAAGATGACAAGTGGCAATCCCCCAAAAGAGAAAGAATATGGATGCCACTTTTGAAAACTTACCCATCAGAAATCCTTGGCGAAATTATTTCGTCAGTTTTTTTACGAAGGCATCACGGATATCATCTTTTGCTTTCATCTTCAATTCTTCGATTTGTGCAGCAGCTTCCTTTTCTGTTGGGAAAAGACCGACACCGACACGGTACCATTTTTTTCCATCTTTCACGCCTTGAGTTGCGAAGGCATGAAATCCTTTTTCTTTTAAACGTCCAACCATATCAAGAGCTTCCTTTTCAGAGGCAAAGGAAGAGACTTGAACAGTGAATTTTCCTGTGGGAGCAGAAGCAACTTCTCGTGGTAAAGAAGGGTGCTTGATTTCGGCAGCTGTTTGCTGAACAGTGACGGCAGAACCATGGCCTTCGGCGACAGCTTCTGCAACAGAGGAAACTTTTCCTGTCGTAGCAGATCCATGAGCATCATGAGATGCCGCAGGGGCAGCTGATCCGTGATTATTTTGTTTTGCGGCTGGTGTTGCTGCATGTGAGGCTTCTGGGGCATGAGCATCGCCATGATCTTTATTGTTTGCTTCGGCGGCATGAGGGGCGGCACCATGTTCATTCGCTACGGGACCATGACCATCCTCTTTCTTTTTATCATCGGCAACAAATTCTTCCGCCAATTTTGCGATCTCCTCATCTGAGATGCTTCCTTCTTGTTTCTTTTCTTCATCATGCACAGATGCGACATCGCGCTCTGCATCTTTTGTTGGTTCCATATTAGAAAGTTTATGCTGATTGTCGCTGAATTTCTTCCCAACAAAAGTTCCAATCGAGAAGGAAAGAAGTGAAATAAAGAAAACTAGCACTAACTTGACAATGGTATCCGACTTTTGTGTCGGTTTTGAATCTGCTGACATCGACCGCTCCCTGGAAAAAAATTTAGAATTTCCCTTTCCTTTATGCTAGCGTTTTGGATGAGGGAGGGTCAATCCAACATGCTTTCGTCGCGGAAAGACCCTTCTAAAGTCGTGGAAAATCAATGCCAGAGCCACGACTGAAGACCAAGTGCATTTTGAAAAGCGGGGAGGGGCCCTATGAATTCAGTGTCTGTCGGTAAGGAAGAATTGCGCCAAAGATTGTATGTTGCCATTCAAGCTGCGCGTAAAGGTCGTGAAATTTTGAATGATTATTTTGGAAAATTGGAACGCGTTGAAAAAAAATATATGGCAGGATTGGTCAGTGAGGCGGATAAGGAATCCGAGCGCGTGATCCAGGAACATCTACTAAAAAATTTTCCACAGGACGTTTTTTTAGGTGAAGAAAGTTACACTGACCAAACAATGGTCGAGCAAGATTCCAGACCTCGTTGGATTGTAGATCCTTTGGATGGTACGACGAACTATATCCACCGTTTTCCAATCTATTGCATCAGTATTGGTTTGCAAATAGGTCAGCAAAACATGGTGGCCGTTATTGATGTACCTCAATTTCATGAAGTTTATACGGCCATCAGGGGGCAGGGAAGTTTTATGAATGGAAAGAAAATTGAAGTCAGTCAGGCTGTTCATTTGAAAGAGTCATTATTAGCCACAGGATTTTTTGGCGAAGATCCTGAGATTTTGCGCCAGCAGATGGAAATTTTTGGCAAAGTTATAAGGCAATCTCGGGGGATTCGTCGTCCAGGGGCGGCAGCCTATGATTTGTGTATGGTTGCTCGTGGTTCCTTGGATGCTTTTTGGGAGCAGAATTTGAAGGCTTGGGATACATGTGCAGGTCAATTGCTTGTCGAAGAAGCGGGAGGCCAATGCAGTACCTATCAGGGCGAAGTCTATACTCCATTCCGAAAAACCTTGGTTGCTTCCAATGGGAAAATTCATCAGGAACTGCTTTCTATGATTCAAAAATAGATGATTTTTTTGTGTTAGCTGACTTCTTGTTTGGTTTGGATATGAATAGGGACCAGTCCAGCCATTGTTTTAGGGATCAGTTTGACATTCAAGGCTTGGCATTTGGATCTTAAAATGGGTTCTTCATAGCGACTGGTGACAAGTATTGCTTGAGGGTGAAGGTTCAGTTGTTGAATCCAATCAAGGCCATTTTGTTTTTGTCCCAGAAGTTCATAGTCACACAAGAATAAAGTACTTTGTAGGTTTTTGGGGTTCTCCGTTTGAAGCCATTCTTTCAATTGGATACCAGACTGAAAACGGCCACGGCGAATGAGTTTTGTTGTTCCTTCGACCTCTTGTAAAAATTTGTGATCCCAAACTTCATGAATCGCCGAATCATCATCAAGACTGATAATTTGGCGAATATCCGTCAAGTCAAGTGAATCAACGAACCAACTTGGGACATTTTCTTGATGCAGTTCTAAAGTGATCGTTGTTCCTTTGCCTTCATAGGATTGAATTTTCATTAAGCCACCAAAGCTTTCTATTGTCTTCTTGGCATGATAGATCCCAAGGCCAGAACCGCTGTCTGTATTTTCTTTGCCGAAACTGACTCCAAGATTTCCTAATCGAGATATTATATTTTCTGGAATGCCACATCCATTGTCTTGAATGATTACCTGTATTTTATTTTTTTTATCACTGGTGATTCTGATTAAAACCATTCCAGATTTGTCTTTGAATGCTTCCACTGAGTTGTTGATTAAATTCGAAAGAACACGACGAAACTCAATTGGATTTACTTTTGCAAAAAGACCGTAGCTTTCATTTAAGTTTGCAATGATTTGGACTTTCGAATTATTAGCAAATTGAGCTCTCTTTTCAGAGACCAAAGAATCCACAATGGGAGCTAAAAATTCTGATGTCAGCTGATTCTTTGAAAGTGAACTTGGATCACTTTCGAAAATGGGTTTGGATTCATGGCTTGATCGGTAGGTTGACATGAGGTTATTTGCAATATCGTTGATGCGACGAACGGATTCACGTATCAGGATTCTTTTTTGTTCTGGAAGTTCTGACAATGATGTTTCTATAGCACTTAGAGCGGCTAGAGGTGATCGAATATCATGTGCTACTTGCGACGCCATTTGGTTCAAGGATTCCTTTTTTTGAATTTCAGATTGCATGCGTTGAGACTCTTTAAATTTTTCAAATGTTTCGTGAAACCAAATTTTCATTTGAGCAATTTCATCTAAATTTTTATCTTGCGAAAGGGATAAGTGGTTGTCTTTTGCCAATTGGAAGATGGACTTTGAAAACGAATTGATAGGATGGACAATGCGCTGGAATATGCGATTGCCAAGGAAGCTAAATGTTCCCCAAAAAAGAAGAGAATAGAAAACAAAAAACAAAAATTTTCGTGTCAATATAGAATCAAATAAAGTAATTCTTTTAGAAACTTTCAATGTTCCTAAAAGTTCAACATCAGAAAAACTCATTCGTGACTCTTGATCAAGATTGATTTGAAAAGCAGACCATGATTTTTTAGATTGTTCAAATTTCCAAATTTCATTTTTATCGCTATCTATAAAAAATCCTGATTGCCATTCCGATGACTTGGAAGAATTTTCAAGTGTTCTGCGTAATGAGATAATGTCGCCGGAAATAAAAAATTCAGAAATGGTTTGAGAAAGCGTCTTGATTTCCGATTCAAATTTCATTTTTTTGTCCAAATATCCAAGGCCAGTAGACACAAGTGCGCTTAAAATCAAACCGAAGGCCAACAGGGCAAAAGAGGACTTTGACAGTGATTTTGAAAAGTCTTTTGTCAGCTTCATAGAGAATCTCCATCCTGATTTTTTTCGGCAAAAGAATGACTCAGTCGTTGGAATTCATTTAGACGTAATGCAAAGTAGCCAAGAGCAGAAATCCGAGGGAAGTTCAAATTTTCACGTACAAGAAATCTTTGGCGTTTTGTGCCAAGTAAGCCGATGACACAGTCATTGGCGATGGTGGCAAAGACTTTTTGATAAACAGCATTTCGTTGTGAAGGGTTTTGAATTGTTTTTGCTTCGTCAATCAAATGATCCAAAGCAGGATTGGAATACTTAAAATGGTTATATTGTTGCCCTGTTTTGACGATGGGGGAAAGAAATGCATCAGGATCAACATAATCAGGAGAAATTCCCAATAAAAGTCCAGAAATTTTCTTTGATCGAACTCCGTTCATCATCTGCTCATGATTTAATCGGTGCAGTGACATAGGGATTTGTGTTTTACTTT
This sequence comes from uncultured Pseudobdellovibrionaceae bacterium, assembly GCA_964522115.1. GTDB lineage: Bacteria > Bdellovibrionota > Bdellovibrionia > Bdellovibrionales > Bdellovibrionaceae > CAZFSX01. Next base: position 7,823 of record CAZFSX010000063.1, read on the forward strand.
TGAAAGATTTTTCTATTTGTCGGTCAATGTTTTTGAAGAATCCTACGTTAGAAGTGGAATAGTAAAGGTCAATTTTTGATGGTTTTTTGTTTTGTGAAATTTTAGTGCCATAATTTAGTTTTTCAAACATGTCCCAAGAAAAGGGCAGACCTTCTTCAAGTCCTTTCCATTGGTATCCTGCATCTTTTGCAGAATGAGTCAGTTGATCAATCACTTGGCAGCGCAAGTCTTTATTTTTGAAGGAAGGACTTTTCGGATCTAACATTAAGATCATGGTTGTCATGGAAGGGTATTCCATCACTTTATATCCAGCAGGAATTAAAGATAACTCTTGTCCAAGAGGCAGAATGTCAAATTTGTTATCCGCGATATTTTTGATTACTTCATCTTCAGATTCGATCAGAAAAAAGTGAAGAGCATCAAAGGATCCTGTATTTTGTTTTGGGTAAAAAGGATTCCTCTCAAGAACAATTTCTGTTTTGCCAATACTTTTAAACTTGTATGGACCAGTTCCTAGAAGCTGTCCTTTCGAGTTGATTTTGAAAACGGAAAGATTCTTATTGCTTAAAATTTTAAGGAAAATGGAAGAAGATTGTTGAAATTGAATTTCAACATTTTTATCATCCAAAGCTATTATGCTGATGGGATACTTTTTATTTTTTAAAAATTGCTGAAAGCCCACAACATTATCAAATGCCCAGGCGCTTTCTTCTTTCAGGGTTAAGATTGCTCGCTGAAGAGAAGTCACAACATCCTGTGCGCGAAGGTAGGAACCATCAGAAAATCTACGACGTGTATCAATTTTCATTCGAATGATTTTTCCATCTACAGAAATTCGATGAGAAAGGACTAAATCTGGTAAAAGTTGGTTGTTTCCGTTGTAATAATACAAGTTATCAAAAACTTGTCCAAAGATCAGAGTGGATCCTACATCTAAATTTGTAATGGGGTCCATTTTGCTTGGCATTGAATAAACGGGAACTCGGATTTCTGTCGCAACAGATATCAGGGAAATCGCGCAGAAGAAGGCAAAAAGCCCTGTTTTGAATAAATTCAAAGTGAATGGTTTCATGATTCTTACCTCTTTCAATTATTTTGATCGAAAAGAAAGAGGCTTTCGACTGTAGATATTCTAACACCCTCGTGCCAAGTGAAAAACCCTGTAGTTACAGCAAGATAGGTCTATAATTTTTTTCATAAAAAAACGTAGGCCAAAAATTGTCAAACAGGTGGCGATTCTACCAAAAGATTCCATGAGTCAGAGTCTTTAATTCATTGGACTAAATAGGATCGAAAAAAAAGGTTAGATCAACCGAAATAACTATTCCAAAATATGTCGATCTAAAAATTTCATAACGCCTTTGGAAAAAGAAGAAAAGTTTCTTGATGGATAGAGATGAGTCAATCTTATTGGCAGGTCAACGTGTCTAGTAAAATTGAAAGTGCTTCGACTCACTCTCTATGAATTTCCCATCTTATAAAAATCAAAATTTAAGACGTAGGCTTCTTCAGGGGGGTGGGATTGAACTTCTTGAACAGTTTTCTTCAGAACTTCCAGAAGCAGTTCTTTCACTCGAAAGGCACCCTGTTCAGAAATGCTGATGGCAGAGGAGTAGTGCAGATCATCTTTTTTCAAAAATTGAAGCTTCGACAACGCGTGCATTCTCCAGTTGCTATGGTGTTTAAGAATCAGTTCCGAGTCATTGCCTAGGTGAATGTGATGGTGGCCTGGAACGATTTTGTGCTGTTGTAATTCCAGAAGCCCAATCGAGACCAAGAAGTCGACAATTTGGCTGGTTTGATTCAAGGGTAGATTCAGGGCCTGGCTCAAGTCCTTCAGATTTTGGTAGCCAGGAAGAGAACACAGCACATGAGTGGCTCCGTAATAGGCCGAAGAGTAAAATTTTTCTCGATCCTTATCAGAGATTTTGTGATCGGCCTTAAGTCGCTTGGAAATCGTTTGTCGCTCTTCGCGCATTTTTTGAATTTTATGCTCGTAACGTTTTCGAAGTGCCGTCGATCCAGCGCGATCTTTGCTGATCAAAAGAAGAAGGTAGTCACCCTCATCTTCTGTATGTTGAAAAAAGTGGTTGATGGCTTCTCCTTGCTCCAGCGAAAAATCCGCCTTGCCGTGCAGGACTTGCGAAACATAGGTGGTATGGACTTGAATGGCCAAAGCCAGTTCTTTGCGACGGCCTGTGCGCTGCCCCTCAAAACCCAATTGGGACTGAATATAGTCTCGATAGTTCGTAAATTCCCAAATCGCCATATATGTCATTTTAGATAGTTAGGCATTTAAGTAAAGAAAAACTCTAGTTAAGAGTGATTAATAGACTACAATGATCTCGATGCGTAGCGCAATCTGAGGTAGATTCCCTCTACGAAAGGCCTGCATCAAGCAAGGGGCTTTCAAAAAAAGGAGAAAACAAATGAAAACGAATCGATTTTTACAAGGCACAGAGATTGCTCTTGAAATACCAAGTATGAAAACAATTTTGACCAAATCCATTTTAGCAAGTTTGACTCTGTTGATGGCCGTTGCGTGCACCAAAACGGTGACAACAAATGCTCCATCGACAAGTCCTTCGACACCCACAGTTCCCTCGACGGCCGAAGCCACCCCCAAAGGTGGATCACGCGAGATCCTGGATGCGAACACTTCAACATCCGGTGGCGGAGGCGTGATCAACGGAGGCGGCGGTAAAGGCGTGCGTTGCCAAACGCAGACCGGGGATCGTGTTGAGCTGTTGGATCTGCGCGAGGCTCAAAAACTTTATAAGCTTCAAATCGAAAACTTTGGTTCCACGAAAGAACAGGCTTTGATGACTTTGTCACGAAAGCTGGCGAAACATTTTCAAGACTCTTACAATCAGACTGTCGAAGAGCGAGCAAAGTCCTACTATCAGCATTTTTTGGAATTATTAGAGAAAAAGATTCAATTCACAGAACCCGGAAAACATCTGAAGGATGTCCCAGATTCCTTCGAGCCTCTGAAAGAGGAGTCTTGTTCCTATGTGCAAGTGGCTCACTTTTATGATGAAAGCGTGGTTCTTATCGACAAGGATTACTGGGACTTGATGGATTGGAATCATCGTACGGCCTTGATTGCACATGAATGGTTTTACCTTTACGCTCGCCAGAATGGAGCCAATAATTCTGTTCAGGTGCGAAAAATGGTTGGAACTTTATTTTCCACGAAGGGACTTCAGCCGATGATGTTAGATCCTCGCCGCGGTCCAACACCTTCATTAGACATTTCATGTGAGATGAACCGCGAGGGCTTTCGAACCGGTGCTTTTGTCATGCGTCCCGCCAGCAAAGAAGATCAACAGCAGGGGCA
>CAZFSX010000064.1:0-11148 GCA_964522115.1 uncultured Pseudobdellovibrionaceae bacterium
CTTGGAAAGTCTAAAGCTAAGTGGGTTTCCACGTAAAAATGACATCGATAAGCTTAGAATGATTGCTTGTCTTCACATATTCTTGAGGATTTTTTTTGGACTTGTAAGGAAAGAACCAGGCTATGAAAGGCCTGGTTCTTTTAAGATCAATTAGCGTGTAAAAAAGTAACAGTAGAAACGAACTGATCCAGCTTTCCCCGGAGCCTCATCTCGAATGAGTTTAACCTCTCCAATCATAAGAGCTCCAAGTTTGCGAATTTGGAAGATGAGGTTTCCTTCCTCATTCAAAGAAGTCCATGCTGCATTTTTTAATTCAGCAATGCGATTTTGATATTCTTGGCTTTGTCTGTAGCGTTCAATCCCTTCAGCGAAGCTTCCATTTTGGGGATCAAAAACCGTAGGGTTTGTGTCTCCAAGAATACTTAACACTTTTTTTGATTCATCTGGAAATAAGGGACCGTTGTTGGACTCTTTGTCTGTTGTTTGATCAGCCAATAACAGGGCGCCGATAGGTTGTTGAGGTTTTCTTATGTCATAGCATCGACCTGGGCGTTGCCCTATCAGTTCGCGAAATTCAGGGGCAGAGGCCTGTTGGTAATACAACTTCAATTGTTCATATTGATTTAATTTCCCCTCGGATTCTATGGTTGCTTGCGGCTGGGGCATTCCTCCAAAATCAGCTGCGGAAGTTTGCGAAGAGAAGACTTCGACAGAGGCCAAAGAATTCAAACTGGATGCTAAGACGACGGATGAAAAAAAACATATGAGTGGTTTCATTAATTCCCCCTTTTTTGTCAGTTCATTCCCCCAAAAACCAGGACAGCGTGCAACTTAATTTTTGATTTGGACGCAGGAAGGTGTTAATCATGATCACCCTGAAAACAAAGGAAGTCTTTATGTCTGAAACGACACCCCCAGTACCAGCCTACACGGCAGGACAAAAAGTGAACTTAGTCATTCTTCGTCGCACGGATCTTGGTTTTGTCGCCAAAATCAATGATCAAGACGAGGGGCTTCTTTACCATAATGAAATCTTTGAACACCTTGATCCAGATCAAAAACTTCCGGGTTATATCAAAAAAGTTCGAGAAGATGGACGCATCGATTTGCAATTGCATGCCTTCGGAAATTTCGGAGCCGAAGATATTGGAAAACAAATTCTTCAGACTTTAGATGAACACAATGGATTTTTACCTGTGAATGACAAAACTCCCGCGGAAAAAATTTATGAATTGTTTGGAGTCAGTAAGAAAAAATATAAAATCGCATTGGGTGGTCTGTATAAAAAACGTCTGATCCTGATTTCAGATGAAGGCATTCGTTGGAATCCCGAAGCCTTTCAAAAGTAATTGCCTCAAAAAATCTAAACAAGTTCCAATTCTTGACGGAAAAAGGAAGAGTGCTGCGCCAGTTTTTCCATATAGGGTTGGATATCTGCTTGCAAGTGAGCAGGTAATTTTGGTAGGGTTGGACGTGCTCCGTTGGGACAAAACGGAAGGTCAGATTCAGGCGACGAGTTTGAAAGTTTTCCGTATGAAAATCCATCGAAAGACCTGTTTTTTTCTCGACCCTTTGAACGCGATGAAACAGTTGCTTTTTAAAGCGATCGCCTCCGAAAATTTGTAAGGACCCATCCTCTAACCATTGTTGCAAGACAACCTGACTTTGACTTTGCTTGGAACGACTTTGCACGAATTGAAATAAAGCTCGATCTCCGAAGGACAAGGAAACCACAGGACCTGGTTCGAAATCTTTGTGTTCTCCCACACGGGCGCAATCAATATGTTTTCCATTTTCAATGCGATCGCCGTAATAATTGATCAGACATGTATTTAAATGCCAACCCTTGGGAATATCGCGGGGTTGATATTTTTGATGCACCAACTGTTCCGCTTGATCGACAATCTGTTGCAGGCAGTTTGGAAATTCTTCAGCTTGCACACAGCGATTCAACAGCCCTTTGGGGGGATGGTAATAATCCAAACAGGCGAATTGCCAATTCCCCAGCCAATAGACAGGACGAAGTAAAAATCGATTGGGTTCGCCTTCTGGAGGCGGGTTGGAAGCTGAAAACCTTTGCTCCCAAAGGGGATAAAGCGATTGCAAGTACTGCAGAACGGCTTGCCGTTGCGAGCCTTTTACAAATTTGGGAAAGTAGTGCACAAGGGGAGTCATCGCTGTTCCTTTGAAAAAGGCCTACCCTAAAAAGCTTCGACACTTTTGTCAATTCTACCCGGTGGTATGGAAAAATCTTCCCTTCGCCTAGAAAGCTCATTATGATCGCGAACTTTCCATTTCCGAGGTGAATTGTATGAAACTTCTTCCAGTCAAAAAATTTTGGACCGTTTTCTTTTTGTGTTCATTGATTTTGTGGTATTTGTAAATAGCCATGTATTCTGAATTTCTTTGTGAAGTTTTTTTTAGGGTATATTTTCATGCTTAAAAAAAAAAGAAAAGGACTCGTCGCCCGGATGCTGAATTTGAATTAAGCCCAAGGACTGAGATCGCCAAGGATCCCACGAAAAAATCTGAGAAAAAAGAAGATTCAGAAAATGGCGAGGAAGAGTTTCCCTTCGTTGAATTTGAAGACCCAGCGACAGACCCCGAGTACCATCAGGATTTGGCCATCCAAGAATTAACACATCAAAAACAATCGGGTCTTTATCAATTTGAATCCTTTTTAGTCTCGACATCTCAAGGGCCTTATCCTGCTTTTTTGCGCCCCGAACAAAAGCAGAGTCTTTTAGATTTTCTCCTGCTGCCCAATAAATGGGGCCAATTACTAGAAAATGAATTCAGAACCTCCGTCGAGATTCCAGAGCAGGAAGTTTTTGAAAAACTCCAGCGAGAGGTCCAATATTTGGATCACTATCTTCGTTCGGTATCTCAGCAACAAATTCCTTTTCAATCCTATGATGTCGATGTGATGTTGGGAAGGATGATTCAATCTCTGTTTATCGCAGGATTAGGTCCTTTGTCGGAAAGGGATGTCCAAATTCAATCCAGTTTTATTCACCAAGCTCGCACAGGAACTTTAATGAAATATGGGACGAATGAATATATTTCCTATTTGCAGATCCCAAGAGATTTGTTTTTACCAGGAAAAAAAGGAAAATTCATTTATCATGAGGAGAGTGATGAAGCACTGGTTCTTTCTTATCTGCTTTTACTTAGCTCCGCAGCGAATCTACAAAAAATGCATGCCGAATCCCTTCAAAATTTTCATCAGCCGCGATTATTAAAAAACAGTCTTATTTATGAACCGCAATCAGGATCCAGGACCTTCTATGATTGGAATTTGTTGCATCAGATTCACCAAGAATTATTTAAAACACTTCATGAACTGCGCATGAATCCAAGTATTGTTGAAGAAAAAGAAAAATCAAAACCATTTCCCGTTCAAGGATTAAAGACTGCCTTTCGTATAACAATGTTTAAGGTTGCTTCCGATATGGAAAAAGCTAGAACGCTATCTGATAAAAAGTTAGTGAGTCAAAAATATGAATTTCATGGGTGGAGTCATTTTGTCATGATGTATGAATACGGTTTTTCAGAAAAAGAAAAAGGCGCATTCGGGATGGATTTCCAGCAAGATGACCTGCATCCTAAAACACTTCAATAGTAACATAATATAACTTATCAGATGTATGAACTGAGTTTTGAAAGACTTACCAGACAAGATTCGTTCACTCTTCCAATGTGATCTTAAAGCAGATATTCGACACGCATCCCTGCTAGTCCTGAGTCCAGACCTTCCAGCCAAGATTCAGGGCTTTTTCTTGGTGTTCCAAAGCGATACGAATGACAAAAACATTTCCGGTGGGTCTTCCGCATTGCTGGATATGCATCAATCCATCAGGGCGAACTTGAGCGTCAAGAACTTCTAAATCTAAATTGGCCCATTCTTTTTTTGCATCATCCAAGGACATCCCAGACCCTTTTTCACATTGAAGACTTCCATCGGGGCGATACATTTTAACATATTTTTGTGCTGTCATTTTATCAGGACCTAAGGCCTTTTTTTTCATAAATTGAGTTGTCGTTTTTAAGGACTCCTTTATGTTTGGAGTCATCGCAGAGCCGGATTTAGAATCTAAACCTGGAACAGCACAAGTTTCAGAAGCTGTGGATGAAGAGTTTTTAGACTCTTCTGTATTTTGAGCTTGGCTGCAATTTTGTTCTTTTTGCGTTCGACAATTTCCCGTTGCGCAACCTAAGAAAACAGCGGCTAGAATTCCACTAAGAAATAAATCAGATAGTTTCACACACATATCCTTTTTCAAAAGCTAAAGAAACCGATTGGAAACCCATTTCACCTGGAATGAGTACAATAAGGATTCTCCTGAAATAACATAAATACGATTGGATTTTTCATCCACCAGAGGACTTGCAAAAATCCCTCGGCCTGTAGAATAGGATGCTAGTTCTTTTCCCGTACGAAGATCCAAAAACTTCAAAGCACCTTGGGATTCTCCGATAGCAACAGTTCCTTTGTAAAGAACTGGAGAACTGGCAATTCCTGCAGAAAGAGGAAGTTCATAGATCCATTGTTTGAGTCCTGATGTCTTTTCCAATGCGACAACTTTTCCATCGGTAGTGGCAGCAATCAACCTGTCACCATAGATCAGCCCACGTCCATAGGCGCCCTTTTCAAAGCGCCAAACGATATCCCCGTTGGTTGCTTTTAATGCGTAAATTTGATGATCATATCCAAAAACAAAAATCAATTCCCCGTCCAGAATAGCGTCGCAGTCGATGTCGCGAAACTTCTTCCTTGGATTCAGGACTTTTTCCCATTTTGATTTCCCCGTCTTTGCATCCAAAGCTACAAAAACACCATCACTCATTCCAACGTACAAAAGCCCCTTGCTTATTAAAGGGCGAGATCCGCCACGAATAGAAATTGTTTGAGAATCACTATGAGAATACATCCAAACCTGCTGACCTGTGGCTGCATCCAAAGCAAAAACGGAATTGTTTCCTGCTTGAACATACAAGATTCCATCTTCCAATAGAGGTTCGGCTATATTTTCTGATTTTGTCGCAAACGACCAAAGCACATCTCCAGTGGCTGCATGCAGACAATAAATCTGGCCATCATTGGATGGAACAAAAAGACGATCTTTCACAAGAGCAGGTGTCACTTCACTCCCATAGGGAAGCTTTCTCTTCCAAACCCTATCTCCTGTGGTTGTTTTTACAGCCGTGACGCCATCTAAGCTGTTTGCTTGAATCCAAAGATCCTGAAATAGAACACCCGTAGATCGGTGAATTTTTCTGGCTGCAAGATTTTCTTCATTCAGACTTGGAACAGTCCAGTCCCTTTGAATTTGCAAAGTGCGGTGGGATTCCGGGCTTATCGATGTAAAGCCCGAACATGCCGTTAAAGAACAAAGCCCTGCAAATCCTGCAAAAACTTTGAAAAGCACCAGGGATTTTTTCATCATGAGTTTGGTTCCTGATTTAATTTTTGACGAACAACTCTTAAGTAGCGTTCGGCTGTTTTTGAAATTTGGGTATCCCCTACTTTGGCTTTTTCAAGACTGTCTTGTGCTTTTTTATAATCTTTCATTTGGTCATAACAAACACCCGATCGTAGATGAGCTTCTGAAATCAAAAAACCACCCTTGGTTTCACTGATCTGATTCCAAACCTTGATCGCTTCAGAACACTTTTCTTGATTCGCCAAAAGGCTTGCATATTGATTCAGAATCAAGGCTCCAATCAAACCTTTAGAGTTCACTTTGGAAACAAATGTTTGTAGCACTTGAACGGCTTCTGTTTCCTGGTGATACTTGGAATAGATTTGCGACAAAGTTAAGGCTGCCATTTGCGCACCTTTGGATCCTGAATGGTCAGCGATCACCTGCTTCAATGCGGGCAAGACACTTCCATAATCTTTCTGAAGATCTCCTGATGCTGCAGTTTCAACAGGCTTGACGTCGTTTTCTGTCTTTTTCTTTGCATCTTTTTTTGAATCAGAAAGTCGTTGCGCTTCTTGATCAGCACGATCAAAACCGTCTTTGATTTTTAGATAGGCACGTTCTGCCGCATAAAAGCTTTCTTGAGCTTTGGATTCTGTTTTTTCGGCAAAATAACTCCAAGCAGACCACCCGCCTCCAAGTAAGATTCCCACAGCTGCAGCAATGGCTAAAGCTTGAGAATGGGCCTGGCTCCATTGAAAGCCAGTTTGCAAATTTTCTAAAACAACATCGGGTTTTTTGAGTTCTTTATTTTTAGTCACGGTGATCTCCTGAGTTCTTAACGATTAAAGACTTCTTTCAGAGTTGTAAACTGACGCTGCGACATTCCTGTATGACGCTGCTTCAAACGTCCCAATGTATGCATGCGCTCTTCGGCCATGCGATTCGCTGCTGTATGGGTTCCCACATTGTCTCGACGAGAAATTTGATAAACTTTGCTGACATTGTCATATACTTTGCGCGTTTTTTCAAAAGCACGGTCGGAAGAGTAACCTTCCAATTCAACAAAGACGTTCATCAAACCACCCGCATTGACCACAAAGTCAGGTGCATATAAAATTCCCATTTCTCGCAACTGATCTCCGTGACGATGCTCTGCCAATTGATTATTGGCCCCACCACAGACGACTTTTGTTTTTAATTTGGTGATGCTTTGATCATTGATGATGGCTCCCATGGCACATGGAGCAAGAATTTCACACTCTTGAAACAGGATCTGATCAGGAGCTACGGATTTGACACCCGCATACTGATCACACATCTGCTTCACCTTCACTTGATCAATATCTGACAAAATTACCTGAGCACCCTCTTGAACAAGATAACGAACAAGGTTCGATCCAACATTGCCAAGACCTTGAACAACAATGCGCATGCCCTTTAATGAATCTGTTTTAAATTGTTCCTGAGCACTGGCTTTAATTCCCATTAAAACACCATGGGCTGTGTAGGGGCTTGGATCACCTGAACCACCAAAGTCCTTGGGAATTCCTGTCACCCAAGGCGTTTCCATAAAAACATATTCCATGTCTGTGACACATGTCCCGACATCTTCCGCGGTGATATAGCGGCCATTCAATCCATTGATAAATTGACCAAAGGCTCGAAACAGTCCCTCGGATTTTTGAGTTTTTGGATCCCCGATAATGACAGCTTTACCACCACCTAAATTCAAACCGGCCGCGGATGCTTTGTAAGTCATACCTTTGGAAAGACGCAGAACATCGATCAAGGCTTCGTCTTCGCTTTTATAGTTCCACATACGAGTTCCACCTAAAGCCGGACCCAAAGCCGTATTGTGAATGGCAATGATGGCCTTCAAGCCAACACTTGCGTCATGGCAATAAACAACTTCTTCGTGGTCTCCGTGCTGACTGATCACTTCAAATGTACCCATGAACTAAGCTCCTCTTTGATGGGGAATAATATCCTTCGATGATTGAGCTTAGATAAAAGCCCCCCACTCGCCAAGAAAAAATAATGACGCAAGAGGAAGACGCTGGGTATATGATGAAAGCACAGGCAAAAAAAGAACCGTTCCTTCAAGGAACGGTTCTTTTTTTATTGGAATTGAATTTTGATCTTAGAAATAAAAAATATTTTTTAAGGAAGGTCCAGTGTTGGGTATTTTGCCTTGAAGTAGTTGTAGATATTCGCCTGCTCACTTGTACTTCCGTGCATGACTATGACTTCTCGAACTTCTGCAAATGGAGTCTGAGTTGCATTGGGACTTCCAATGGCTAAATAAGAAATGTACGTATTTCCAAGACTGACATTCGTAGCTGTTAGCATTGTTCCGCCATTCACAGGTGGAGTTGGTATATCAAAATCAATTTGATAACTAACATGAGTTGCGTCAACATAAGTACGAGTTAAGAACAAAACACGCCAAGGTTGGGTTGAATTCGTCATTGCAGATGCAGATACTCCACCCCACTTAACGGTAAAATCGCTGGTAGTTTGATCAATTTGCAATTGCTCAAAATCTGTAACTACAAAGTTGAGGTTGAAATAAGGCGACCCTGGATTTATAAACTTCACGAGGATTGCAAGAGTATAACTAGTCAGACTTCCACCCGTTGATGCTGTAATACCTTGGGGGCCTTGCATTGTAAGGCCCAAACTACCATTGCTGATTGGGGTGACGGAAGTCCCCAATTCATTAAAGGAATATCCAATTCCAGACATAGCCGTAGCGGAGGCATACCAGTTGGAAATATTTCCCGACGTTGGATTCATTTTTTCAGGACTCAACCATGAAAATACCGAAGTGCTTAAATTGTAGGGCGACCATAAGATGGGCGTTGACGTGTAATCAAGAACGGCGGATGTGTTGTTATTGACCCTCATAGAAAAGGCATTGATTTTTCCTACATTCGGCTGCGTAAATCGTACACCGTAAGTCACTGAACTCATCCCTGCTGCAATATTTAGTCCTGCGGAAACTGGAGACCCGCAGGCAAGATCGTAATAGAGAGAAACTCCAGCACCGTAGCTGAAGTTTAATGGTAAGATCGTCGATCCCATCGTAACAACGTTATTGGCACCATCCCGAGCCGTGATGTTCAAAGGATAACAGACACCTTGAAATAAACTTCCTGAAGTGTTCAAGCTCATCGTTAAATGATCTGCCAAAGGTGATGGATTCACTAGGATATCTTGAGAGTCCACAGCATTATAGGTCAGTCGCAACTTTAAGTCCATGTTGCGTGGAGTGGCAGCATGATAGGCAACACTGGTATAAAATGAATTCGCAGGAATGGTCACACTGCTGATGGCAGTCGTGCTAGAGCAAGTGGTTGAGAAATACCCGTTAGAATTTCCAACCCCTGTGCCTAGAGGATTATTATTCATGTCGTACATTGTTAAACTGACGGTACCCGCCGATCCTCCAATGGAACTAAAATTAAATTGGGAACTTACAACTCCGACGTAGATAGGAATTTCTTGGCAGGATCCATCTGAAACGCTTAAGTAACTTTTTGAAGATGTCGGCGTTGCTGGAGTCATCGAACTACCGACCATAAAGTTAAACGTGCTTGCTGAAGCAGAAAGTGTCGGGATCGTCACGGATAAATTTCCAGTGCTTCCTCCAGAAACGTTCATATACAAAAGTTTCGTAGATTCTCCCGCCACAAAAGAAAAAGTCGATGACACACCCAAGGGTGTCGAACAGCTTGCATCCGAATAAACGACACCCGTGACTCCAGATAAAGTGAAATTGGCAGACAGTGCTGAATTTGTTGAAGTCCACGCCCCTGATGAATTTTGCAAAATGACCATCACTGGAATACACAAACCTGTGGAAAACTGTGTTCCCATCGCATGGAATGCGCTCGTCGGTCCACTGACTTGAAACCCGGCAACCGTTCCTCCACCGCCATTCCCCGCCTGCATCCCACCGCTAGAGAAATAGCTCTTGCTTAAGATTTTGCCCACATTGAAAAACTGTCCTTGCCTCGAAGGGCAAACAGCTAAAGAAACTCCCATGCTTCTTTCCGTCGCGGGAATTTGTACATCCAACTGTCCTGAAGATGTCGTCACAGGAAAATTTGCGATGCGCTGAAATTCAGGAAATCCACCCATTGCCATGCGTTCACAAAGAACCTCATTATCGTCTCTTCCAAGACGTTCATTTTGTGTGATGGCTTTAAAGATAGAAATACCATCAAACCCTTTACCCATAGAATTCGCATCTGTGACAGCTAGCCCAGGTAAAAAATGATATTGAATGGTCGTCGTGTCTCCAGCATTAGAGACCACGAAAGTATCGCCGTTGGTTCCAATTTTTCGGAATGGCAGTTCAAATGGAATAGCTTCATCTTTGTGGCTATTGTCAATATACGAGGCTGTAGAAAGCAATGTTGAATCGAAGCGAACTGCTGAATTTTGACAAAGACTATCTGAAATATCCAATCCACCTTGATAGGAGACGTACTGACTTCCAGAAGCCGATGCAGATGCTATCAGTTTTGTTGCCCCACTGGAGCCTAACACAGCAAGATTTGAATACTGGTAATTTGATCCTGTATCATAACACCACGATTTACTCGCCGTCCATGTTGTGTCACCAAACCAACCCAAAACAAGTTTTGAAGCTTCTTCTGTCGACCAGACTGAATCTCTGGATCTTTCATGCTCTGGAATGTTGATATTAAGAAGTCGACTGTTGGCGAAAAACTCCGAGCTATTGAGATTGACGTTATCAAAGAGCACCCGTCCATCTTCAAGTACGTAGTCAAAATTAATAATATCCAGGGCAAAAAATTCAAACCATCCATTGATAATACTGGATTTTTGGATAACCATACGTGGCTTTCCTGGCGGTTCGTACATGATGTTGACTCGTCCTGTAGGGCCACCACCTGACCAATCCATATAGCGACCAGCAATACGTCCACTCGTCATAGCTGAGGTGGAGTTCAGCAAATCTAAATTGATAACAGTAGAGACATCGGGTTGGTTCATGATAGCAAGAATGTCTCCGTAAAAAAAGGCCATACCATAGTCAGAGTCTTGATAGACAGCCAAGACCTGAATCAGTCTTGGGTCAGAAGAATAAGGAATACCATCAATGATAAAAGGATTGGGTACAGGCATTGAAACAGCACAATCTTTGCATTGGTCCCAGACTTGTAAAATTGTTCCGCCTGGCAATCCAGGACCGCTAATGTTGACAACAAGATGAGCTAGTTCGCCACTCAGTGCACTGACTTGTTTTTGTTGAGAAGAACTGATGGGCAAAACCAAACTTAATTTGGATGAATCCGAGGCCTTTCTATCACAGGCGGTAAGACCCCAACCCAGAATAATCGTCAGGAATATTTTCACAAAAGAAAATGTCTTTGTTTCTTGGATCATAAATAGACCTCTTTCTTCATTTTACGACATTTTCTCTTCGGACTCTTCCTTGCAGGACTTTATGCCAACTTGAGACAGTTGAAGAATTTTACAAATTATGAAGAGACCTGATCTAGCATGACTGTCCTGATATGAAACATAGAATGTGAATTTGATTTATAGACTTTCTGAACCAGTACGGTCTTTACCCAAGGTGCGATGGACCATTTATAGGCCAAATAGGATTCCATCCAGCGACGTTCAAAGTCACTCAGTGTTCGATTGTAAATAATCAATTCATGCAAATTGAAATTGGCATACAAAG
>CAZFSX010000065.1:0-2508 GCA_964522115.1 uncultured Pseudobdellovibrionaceae bacterium
CGATTCCACAGACACTCAAAGCGGATCTTCTTCTGTTTTTGCTTCGGATATTAGCTACCAATTCAATTTAACTTATTCCGCCTATCGCAATCGACTTTGGAATGTTCATCTTCTGGCAGGGATTCGTGCTGAAAAATTCCTGAATAAAAATACTTCGAATGCTTCTCTTTCTGGAGGGACAGGATCAAATTCCCACATAGGAGCAGGGGGAAGTCTGACTTCCTTTGAAGATCTGGAAAGCACACTGGATCTACGCTTCGACCAGCGTGATTTCTTTTACACGACCAGCGCAACATCACCCATCAATGTCGAAAGATTATGGGTTCCATCTTTACGTTTGTCAGAAAATTATCTCTTTTTTAGAAATTCTTGGATTGGGATAGGGACGAAAGTCTATGGCTCCTATCTATTATCTCAAACTGGTACAAACTATTCTGTATCTACTGGAAATCAGTTCGGGGGTGGATTTTTTTTGAAGAGTTCCCTTAAGAACTACCGATTTTCTGCCGATCTCTTGGTCGAGCAGACTCAGCAAAACACCAGTGTTGCGACCCAAAAGGAAACATATGTTTTCTTGGGTTTGTCTGCTTACTGGGGACGGCATTGAGAATATTTTTTTTTAGTCAAATTCAAATAAAGTTTTCTTTACGAGTGCTTTGCACATTCGTTCTGCTTTCTTTGAGTGCCTGCAACAATCCCCTGGTTGGCGAAAATGATTCGCAAATTTCTTCTGGATACAAACCAGGGCTTGTTCCAAATCCTGATGTCAGTGGTCCTACAAATTCCACCAGCACCGATTTTTCCATCAGTAGTGGAGCCACCGTTCGCAGCAAGGGTTCTGCTGTTGCAGCCCAAGTTGCTCTTTCTTTTCAACAGCAAAAAGTCAAGGGTTCAGCACTTTCAGCACGTATCAGTCTGAACTCAGGAAGGCAAAGCCAATGACGAACATGAGACGTAACCCCACTCATTTTCCTCTACGACAATCTTTCGAAGGAAAGCTTGTGACTTTGATTCTTTCAACTTTCTTCTACAGCTTCATTTCATTTGCAACAGGCGAAGCTCCTGCTTTCACAACGATCAGTGGGGAGCTGTATGATGGACCTAATTCCACGTCTCCGTTGCTGGATTCCAGTGTGCAAATTCGTTTACAAATTTTGAATCCATCAAAGACTTGTATCTTATATGATGAAGTTCAAACCGTGAACACAACGGCTACTCCAGGTGCGTTCACAGTCAGTCTTGGATCTGCCGTCGGAGCCTCGAAGCGTGTGAGCGCCAGCGACCCTGGAAATTCCATGGTGACTGTCTATCAAAATATTTCTGCGATTCCTGGCACAGGTGGATCTTGTTCGGGAAATAGTTATACTCCCGCAGCTGGCGATCAACGCTATTTACGTATCATTGCAACACCCTCATCAACCTCTGTCGCAGATACTTTGACTCCTGATATTTCTTTAGGTTCTGTTCCTGTGGCCAATGTGGCCGAGCGTGCTGAAAATGTTCAGGGCTATTCCGCAAATCAACTTTTAAAAGTGAATATTCTTGGAGGCATCAATCTTTCTCAGTCCAACCTAGAATCTCTTTTCACAGCATCAGGTCTTGCGAATTTACAAAATATCGCTGCGGGAAAATATATTTCCAACTCAGCCACAACGGGTGCAAGCTTACCTTCGTTTGCTAGCAATCCCACAGCTCCCCCTGCAGGTTCTATTTGGTATGACTCCAGCACCAATCAAGTGAAATATTCTGATGGTAGCGGCACCCCTGTTGTGATTGGATCTGGCGGCGGTGGCGGTGGCGTGTCCAGCGTGACTGGAACTGCCCCCATTTCTGTGGGTGGAACTTCTGCCAACCCTGTTGTCAGTGTTTCAGCGGCCAGCACTTCCGCAGCAGGAGTTGTGACTCTTGCAGCAAGTGGTGGAACTACTGCTGGCACTGTCGTGCAAGCAACGGATTCACGCTTGTCAGATTCTCGTGCTCCTTCCGGCGCTGCAGGAGGCGATCTTGGTGGCACTTATCCCAATCCTACTTTGAACACCATCACCACGGCGGGAAAAGTTTCGGGAAATGCCATCACATCTGGAACCATTGGTGGTACCACTGTTTTTAATTCCAGTGGAAATGTGCAAACCAGTGGAGCTCTTCGCTTGTACGATACGGGTCCCACCAATTATGTCGGGATGAAGGGACCCACCACTGTCACAAGCAGCTATACTTTAACATGGCCATCGGCTGTGACGGGAGTTTCTGGGTATGTTCTTTCCAGTGATACAAGTGGAAACTTAAGTTGGATATCTCCCACAATAGGATCTGTCACCAGCGTGACGGGAACAGCTCCGATTTCTATCGGAGGCACAGCTTCAGATCCTGTCGTCAGCGTCACAGCTGCGACCACAGGTGCAGCGGGAGTTGTGACTCTTGCAGCAAGTGGTGGAACTACGGCAGGCACTGTCGTGCAAGCAACGGATGCGCGTTTATCAGATTCTCGTGCTCCTTCCGGTTCTGCTG
>CAZFSX010000065.1:2608-7304 GCA_964522115.1 uncultured Pseudobdellovibrionaceae bacterium
TCTTAGGCATTGCGGATATCAAATCCACCATCACTCCTTTTGGGGGAGCTTTTGCTAGCGCGGGATGTACGGCTTCCCAAACTCTTTACTGGCAATCCGCCACCGATACTTTTCAATGTCAAAATATCACTTCAGCCACAACGGGAACCGCGGGAGTTGTGACTTTAGCTGCAAGTGGTGGAACTACTGCTGGCACTGTCGTGCAAGCAACGGATTCACGCTTGTCAGATTCTCGTGCTCCTTCCGGCGCTGCAGGAGGCGATCTTGGTGGCACTTATCCCAATCCTACTTTGAACACCATCACCACGGCGGGAAAAGTTTCGGGAAATGCCATCACATCTGGAACCATTGGTGGTACCACTGTTTTTAACTCCAGTGGAAATGTGCAGACCAGTGGAGTTCTTCGCTTGTATGATGCGGGTCCCACCAATTATGTGAACTTCAAAGCTCCTACTTCTGTCACCAGCAACTACACTTTGACTTGGCCTGCGGCGGCTCCCTCTGTTTCAGGTTATGTTTTAACAAGTGATACCAGTGGAAATTTAAGTTGGTCAGCTCCTGCTTCCGGCGGTGGCGGAGGAACTGTGACTAGTGTGACAGGAACGGCTCCGATTTCTATCGGAGGCACTGCCACAGATCCAGTTGTCAGCGTCACCGCGGCCACAACAGGTGCGGCGGGAGTTGTCACTCTTGCTGCAAGTGGTGGAACAACAGCAGGCACTGTCGTGCAAGCAACGGATTCACGCTTGTCAGATTCTCGTGCTCCTTCCGGCGCTGCAGGAGGCGATCTTGGTGGCACTTATCCCAATCCTACTTTGAACACCATCACCACGGCGGGAAAAGTTTCGGGAAATGCCATCACCTCTGGAACCATCAGTGGATCGACGGCCATCAATACCAGCGGACTGATTCAAACCAGCAACGCTGTACGACTCTTCGATTCAGGTCCTACGAATTACGTCAGCTTCAAGGCACCATCCACGGTGACCAGTAACTACACTTTAACTTGGCCTGCGGCAGTTCCCGGAGTTGCTGGATATTTGCTTTCCAGTGATACCAGTGGAAATTTAAGTTGGGTTGCTCCCGCAGCAGGCGGCGGAGGAACCGTGACCAGTGTGACAGGAACGGCTCCGATTTCTATCGGAGGCACAGCCACAGATCCAGTTGTCAGTGTCACCGCGGCCACAACAGGTGCGGCGGGTGTTGTCACTCTTGCTGCAAGTGGTGGAACAACGGCGGGCACTGTTGTGCAAGCAACGGATGCGCGTTTATCAGATTCTCGTGCTCCTTCCGGTTCTGCTGGAGGCGATCTTGGTGGCACTTATCCAAGTCCTTCCGTGGCGAAGATTCAAGGCACGGCTGTTTCTTCCACGGCTCCATCTTCTGCAGGACAAGTCTTGCGTTACAACGGAACCACTCAATTTGCTCCTGCCTTCTTAGGCATTGCGGATATCAAATCCACCATCACTCCTTTTGGGGGAGCTTTTGCCAGTGCTGGATGTACCGCTTCTCAAACTCTTTACTGGCAATCCGCCACCGATACTTTTCAATGTCAAACGGTCAGCGTGGGCGCTTCTAACTTTGGTAGCCAATCCCAAAATGCATTTCTGGCAGGACCTTCCAGCGGTGGCGCTGGAGCTGCCAGCTTCCGAAGCATTGTCAGCGCTGACTTACCCACATCCGGAGTGACAGCAGGAACTTATAATTCTGTCACCGTCGATGCCTATGGCCGAGTCACAACAGGATCCAATGTTGCTACAGTCAGCGGAAGTGGAACTGCCAATAAAGTGGCTATGTTTTCTGCAAGTTCGACCCTTGCGGATTCCATCATCACGCAAAGTGGAACCAATCAAATTGGAATTGCAGGCCAAATTAATTCCATTGGATCCACGAACCAAACATCCAATCTTCCCACCATTAATTTCAATGTTGGAAATACCGTCTATGCCTCTGGAAACTGCCAAGCCATCACGCTGCAAAATATGGTGGATGGGGGATCCTACTCTTTGACGATGAAGGGCACCAGCGGCACTTGCACTTTCACCAGTTCGGGAGACACCGTTCACTATGCGGGTGGAGCTTCAGGTTTGACGATTTCAGCACATACTGTTTTTTCATTTATGAAAATGGGAACAGATGTTTATGTCACATGGATTACCTTCTAAAATTTGACATATTTGCTAGTTGCCATGAAAATAGATTTAAGCCAATCTTAGGATGATGATGAAATTAAGAATGGATTTTTTTAAAATCAACAAAGGCTCTTATAAAATTTTGGCTATCAAAATTTTTGCCGTTTTGTTTTTTATTATTCTAACAACTCGAGGCCAATTCGGTCGTTTTTCTTTTTGGGGAACAAGAGGTTCCAGTGATTCAACTCCACCAACGTGCTCTTTCTCGCTGGGACCTACATTAACGAATGGCTGGTTAAAAACCAGCACAGCCACTTATACCTTTTCTTGCACGGATAATGTCGCCCTCACAGGAGTTCAATGCAACTTCAATAATGCGGGATGGACGGCCTGTGACTCAAACACAAGCCATACCTTAACAGGATTAACAAACACCGCCGCAAACAACTCGAATAATTTTAAAATTCGAGGTGTTGACTCCTCTGGCAACTACAGCTCGGTTGTTTCGGCATCGAGTTTTGGTGTTGATATGAACGGACCCAATATACCTTCGGTCACTTTGACAGGCACGGATACATCTACTGTGCATATTACAATTTCTGCAACGGATGTAGGATCCAGTGGTTTAACAGGTTTGTATTATTACTCTCTTGATCAAGGGACGCCGAACTACACATTGTCTTTATCTGCAGATTACTCCAATACCTTAACAGGTACTGTCTATTTCCGAATTTATGCGACAGACAATGCTGGCAATAATGGGACTGCTTATGTCACATCGTGGACGAATGGAAATTGGTCAGCGTGGACCGCCTGCAGTGCCGCCTGCGGAGCTGGCGGAGGAACTCAATCTCGAACCTGTGACAATCCTTCCCCCTCTACTTCACCTGTTGGAAAACCATGTTCTGGATCCACAAGCCAATCATGCAATCAGGGTGTGACTTCCAACAACTCTGCCAATATGTGCATTGGGTACAAGTACTTTGTGAAGTATGGTCAGAATGTATGCCCACCTGCCAACCCTTGTCCCGGAACCATCACTTCAGATGGAACTGGAGCTCTCGGCATCAGCTTATGCAATGTTCCTTGGACGGCAGGATCAGTGAATTGCGATGGAGGAGCATACTATGGGACTGGAACAACATTTTCCTGCGAAACTGGATCAGCCACAGCCACCTACAGCAATGCGTGCGGTACAATCAGCAAATCAAATTATTATTCCGTCTATGAATGCACCTGCAACTAATGGAGAAAGGAAAAATTTTATGCAAAATGTTTCTTTCCTATCATCGTTCCTTAAAATATTCCTTCGCTTGTCTATTTTTTTTTCGCTAGCATCTTTTGCGGATATAGGACTCCAAGTTCCACGCTTTGGAACTCCCTTCAATCTTCCCGCATTTGCTAAGACGAAATCTGCTGAAATTTCTTTTTCAAGATCCTTTTTTGAAAATCGCTTTTTGCTTGGGATCGATCCGATTCTTAATATTGCTGACCCCCAATTTGAAACGGGTCTTTATCGTTGCATTGAAAAACAAATGGATGAACTTTCGAAAGTCATTTCCTCGATGGACAAAACTGCCACAAAACCGCGACGCCTGCATATCACCGTGATGGAAGTTTCTGGAGAGCTTGCAAAAAATGCTTGCCAGCCTGACATCGCCGTCATGAGTGACACAAATCATGTTCTTCAAATTTGCTACAGTCGTGTCATGGCTGGAATGCAAGAAAGCTGTCGTATCATGAATACGACGGAACTTCTCAATGCTCTTAAAAGATATTCGTTAGATCAAACAACCAAAGAAAAGGCTGTTCAATCTTTAAAACAAAAAAGTGAACAACTCTTGCAATTGCTTTCAAAATAATTCTTCTACACTCAGAAATGGAATCACCCTTGTGATCTATCCATTCCAAAGAAAGAGTCCATCTTTCTAGGCAAAGCCAATCTGCACGACTTCTGTATTTAAAGAAACGTTCTTCTGTTGCAAAACGATAGTTTGAACATGCTGAATGACAGAGGCGACGTCTTCAGCTGTGGCCTGCCCCAGATTTACAATAAAATTAGCATGCTTCTTTGAAACCTGTGCCTGTCCAACTTGAAACCCTTTCAATCCACACTGATCAATCAACTGCGCTGCTTTCAATCCAGGAGGATTGACAAACACAGACCCACAACTGGGCAAATCCAGTGGTTGCTTTTGCAATCGAATTTTATTTGCCTGACGAACCTTTTCGACAATCAATGGATCTTTTTGTTCAGGTATTGAAAAGTCGACACGATAGATAATTCCCGGCTGCCACCCCGAGGAATGACGATAGTCCCAAGAAATATCATCATGGAGAAAAATTTTTTCTTTGTGCGAATCCACATCCAAAACATAGACCTTATAAATAATTTGTTCAAATTCCCGAATGGCAAAACCTTCAGCCACACCTGCGTTCATGACCACGCCACCACCGACATCTCCAGGCAAACCAGCCAAAAACATAGCGGCTTCCAATTTTTCTTTTAAACATATTTTCAAAATTTCTGCTTTCGATGTTCCTGCCCACGCCGAAAATGAGAC